>QHXC01000679.1 GCA_003222815.1 Acidobacteriota bacterium
TGGGCTGAAGATGAAGCCTCGAAAGCCGTATCGAATCGAACCCTGTTCAGGGTCGAGTAACTTATTTTTAATTGTCCATCGACTAAGGACGGCGTTAAAGTCGCAGCCCTCAGAACCCCGTTGAAAAGGATGTCATCTGGGCATTGCAGTCTCGCAATGCCAGAACGTCAAGGAAACGGACAAGAGGTGTTTTGACCGTAGCGGAGGAATCTCACTACAAAAAAACACTACTGGGCGCATAGCGGACGCGGAGACATTTCTCCGCGGCCTCTGTGCTTCTGTGGCGAATGTCTTCAGCGGCGATGAACCCGTGTTAGAACGTGTACCGCAGCGCCAGCTGAATCTGCCGAGCTGAAGTACGGGTATATGAGATCTGCCCGAAGTTTGCATTCGGCGATCCGTCGGAATTCACCAACAGTGCATTGTTGGGGCCGTTGTTCCCGACTGGTGGGCCGAAGTTCGGATGGTTAAACAGATTGAAAAACTCCGCCCGGAATTGGAGCTTGTGGTTCTCCACCAAGGTGAAATTCTTGAACAAAGAGCCGTCAAACTCATAAAGGCCGGGAGAGATCACGGTGTTTCTTCCCAGATTGCCGAACATGCCGACGGGCGCCAGCACAAACTGGCTCGCATCGACATATGCATCCGGATTGCCTGGATGGATCGGGTTATTGTTACCACCCGGAATCAGGCTGGGGCGAAGATTGTCCCGGTTTCCGATTGCATTCACCTGAGCAGTCCGGTTTTCTTCAATTGAAAACGGATACCCGGAAGTCATCGTGAGGATTCCGTTCAACTGCCAACCCTTCGCCACAATGCCCTTCCAACCGTTCATCGCCAAAGCAGGAATGTTGTACGAGAAGTTGGTCGTGAACGAATGGCGAACATCAAAGGAAGCCAGACCGCGCTTGAGCGTCATGTCCCAGGCGTAGTCGCCGCGCTGCCCCTGGACAAAGTTGTCACCCGTGCTCGTCACGCCGGAGCCGTCGTCCACCGTCTTAGATAGAGTGTAGGCAACCTGCATCAGGAAACCGTGGTTCAGACGGCTCTGCAGTCCCACCGCAAGGTCGTTGTGATAACTGTTTGCGTTAGGAAACTGATAGCGAATCTCTGAGAAGGTTGTATTGATGCGTCCGGCAAACAGCGGGCTGGTGCGCACCGGAAACACCTTCTGATCGGTCGGGACGTTGTTTGGCCAACCGACCCAACGGTTCACATTCGGCTCGGCCTGCTGCCAGAGATGGAGCGCGCGCGAACCGGTGTAGCCCGCTATCACAGCCCATCCTGCGCCCAGCTCACGCTGGAGGGTCAGGCTCCAGCGGTAAATGTACGCCGGCTCTTGCTGGTAATTGATCACTCGGGCTGTCAAGCTTCCACCCTTGAGGAGACTTGCGATTGCCGGATTGTCGATGGCGTGGGGAAATGTAAGCACGGTTCCAGCAGCAGTCGCGTCGGCCGCAAGAATCGAGCCGACCTGAGCGAACGGGGGCATCTCCTGAATATTCGTCCTCAGGTTATAGAGCATCGGATGCTCGTAGAAAATGCCGAAGCCGCCTCGCACAGAGAATTTTTTATCTCCTGGGGCGAAAGCGAATCCGAAGCGCGGGCTGAAGCTCTTGAGCGTCGCGTTCGAGAAGAACTGGTCTACTGTGCCCAGGGTCGGAAAAGTCGGATAGAGCTTCTGCGCTTCCTTTGACAGATACATGCCGGCGTCGAACGGAGTCTTCATCGCCGCGATCAGCCCATTTTCCTCCGTCGGAACTGTCACGAACTCGTGGCGAATTCCTAAATTGAGAGTCAAGGATGGACGGACGCTCCAGTTGTCCTGGAAATACGAGCCGAACAGCATCTGCCGCATGTGCCGGTCGGGGTTCTCCGCTCCGGGCAGTTGTACGTCAAGCTGCAGCGGCTGCGCTTGCAGGAATTGCGCAAGGTTGTTGAACGTGTAGCTGCCGTTGCATCCGCGGCTGCAACTGATTTGCTGGTACCAATAACGCCCGAAGTCCACGCCCATCCGGAATGAATGCGCACCGCGTGTAACGGATAGACCATCCATAAAGCTCCAAAGCTTCTGCTGATAGTCCGACTTGTTCACACGATAACCAATTGTGGTGAGCGGGCTGATAACGATTTCACCCAGCAGACTCCGTCCCGGACGAAATGCGAGATTACTCATATCCCTGCTGGTCAACGGGATGTCCTGCACTGGATTGGTAAAGCTGTAGCCCACCTTCACCTCGTTCAGAATGGACGGAGAAAAAATGCTGGTCTGGTTTACAGAGACGACGTGCTTGCGGCTGCTGAACCCCTGGGCCAACAAATCGCCCAGCACGCCGGGAGGGGTTTCCGAGCTGCTCTCGCCATTGTCATAGTTGTACGTACCGGAGATCGTTCCCAATTTTCCGGAAGAAAAGTTGTGGTCGATGCGGCCTAATCCAAAGTCGTCGTTTGAAGGAACCTTTGCGATTCCAGCTAACAAAAACGGTGATCGGAGCGACCCCGGGAAGGATTCCGTCCCGCGCGTTCACATCGGGAACGCGGGCCTGAGTATTCACGCCCTGGGATTGTCGTAATCCCTCGTAGCTAGCAAAAAAGAAGGTCTTGTCCTTGATGATTGGACCGCCAACGGAACCGCCGAACTGGTTCCGTCGAAACGGAGACTTGCCGCCGCCTTTGTTTTCTTCCCACTTGGCGGCATCCAACTTATCGTTGCGCAGGAACTCGTATGCCGAACCGTGGAAGTTATTCGTTCCCGACTTCGTAACAGCACTCACGATCGCACCGGCCTGGCTGCGGTATTCCGCGGAGTAGTTGTTGGTGATGATCTGAAATTCCTTGATCGTCTCCGCGCCGGCCAGTTGCCCGGATGCGGACTGCGCATTGCCCGAAAGATCCGAGTTGCTGACGCCGTCGAGCAGATAGATGTTCTGGTTACCACGGGAACCGGCAACAGAAAGCTTATCTCCGAGTCCCGAAAACGCTCCCGCTCCCGCGGGGCTTTTGATGACGCCCGGCTGCAAAAACGAAAGCTGTGTCAGATCGCGCCCGTTGAGGGGAAGATCCGTGACCTTCTTTTCATCAATAAGGTTTGAAACGGTTGCGGTTGTGGTTTCGACCTGAGCGGTCTCACCCGTTACTGTGACCGACTGGCTGACCTCGCCGACCTGAAGTGCAAAATTGACCACAGCATTCTGCCCAAGCGCCAGGCCAATCCCGGTGTGCACCACTGTCTGGAAGCCGGACAGGCTGGCGCTGATCTCGTAGCTCCCGGTCGGAAGGCTCAATGCCTCATATTTCCCATTTTCTCGCGTTTGCGTGGTGCGTGAGATTCCTGTATCCGTGTTTTTCAGCGTTACTGTTGCGCCCGGTACTGCCGCACCGCTTTGATCTGTGACAGTCCCGGTAATGGTGCCGGTCGTGAGCTGACCAATTGCCGGCGCGCTCGACATTAACAATACTCCGAGGCACAGAACGATTCTACGCCACCCCATTCTGGACCCTGCCTCAGGTTGAGAAGCTTTCGACATAGTATTTTCCCTCCATACAGCGCGGTCTGCGACCGCGCGTTTTCCGTGCATGCAGCCCATCCACACACAACACTCCGCCATAGTACAACCGAGATGAAATTTATGAACAGGGGTCTTAATTCACCAGTTTACCAGTGATTCTCTCTCTTGGAGATGGAGGTCCGGCAAGAAGGCGGGCGACGCGGCGCTCCACGCCCGCAGTGCACGCCGTTCTCCAAAAAGTCTCGCAGCCAAGATCGCGATCGTATAGTATGTGCCCACTTCAAACAGCCAGACAAATTTAGCAATTGCCGATAACTTTTTCCAACCTGGAGGAGGTATGGTGGACAGCAAATCGGTCGTTTTAGGTGTGTTTGTGCTTCTCCTTTTCGTCTCGCCCGCATTTGCCCAGCTCGACACGGGAACCATATCCGGCACAGTAGCCGATCAAACCGGTGCGGCCGTGCCGGGGGCATCGGTCGCCATCAAAAACGTAGCAACGGGTATTGTCCGAAGGTTGGTCACAAACGAAGCCGGCCGCTACGAGGCCGTTGCGCTGCCGATCGGAACCTATGAGGTGACCGCTTCACTTGCAGGATTTCAGACCTCTGTCAGAGGCGGCATCGGACTGACGGTGGGAAGAAACGCGGTCGTCGATATTGCTCTTCAGGTTGGCGAGGTGACCCAGGCGATTACCATTACGGCTGAAACCTCGCAGATCGAGACCACAACGGCGACGGTTGCTCAATTAATCGATGAACGCAAAGTCCTGGACATTCCGCTCAACAACCGGGACCTGACGCAGTTGGCCTATTTTGACGCTTTCGTCATGAGAACGCCGACAGGCGGGGGCGGAGGACGGAATGCCTCGGGTGGTTTAGGCGACCACCTCTCCGTGGCGGGAATGCGCGGCAGCAACAACATGTACCTGTTGGACGGGGTCAACAACGGGGATTTTACCAACAACGCGCAATCGGCCACTACAGGCTACGTTGGCGCCGAGACGGTGAAGGAATTCCAGGTCATCACTAATAACTATTCGGCGGAATATCAGAGCAAGCCCGGCGCCATTGTGAGCGCGGTCACCAAGTCCGGGACCAACTCGTTCCACGGTTCCTTGTTTGA
>QHXC01000680.1 GCA_003222815.1 Acidobacteriota bacterium
GAGATCGGAGTAGCCCAGAATCGGATAGGTAGATTGCAGCGTGCCATCGCAATTTTTAAAGAGATGGACGCGACTGGAATCTGTTGGCCTGGCGAAGTTGGAGCGAAGAAGCGGGCAGAACTTCAGAACGGCCCGTGAGGCATGGGACAACTTTCGTTGGGCAAAACCGCTAAAGGCACCTTAGTTCAACGGCGGGACTAAAACCGCCGTACGGTCTTTATGTGCAGACAGGAGACTTATTGTGCAGGAGAAGCTTTATGTGCAAAGCCGCAAAGGAGGGGTGGCCGCGCCATCAAGTAAATGGTCCCATTCCTTTGAAGGCGCGGCCGGGGTGGTTCGTTCAACTTCCGATAATCGGTGGCTTGAACCAACCACCCAGTCTGCGCCCGATAAGGAGGCTCCGCGGCATTTTCTTAATGGGCGCAGCCACCCCTCCTTGTGCAAGGAGGGGACTTCGGCTTTCCCTCCAGTTGTCTTCAATGCCCCGTGTCCAGCAAAAGATGTGGGACATAGCAAGGCATCACCGCAAGGAGGGGAATTGCAGGTAAATCGTCCTTCGAAAAGTGCCGTGTCAGGAGCCTCGATAGCCCGGCCCCCGCAGCGGGCGGCCCGGCCTCTGGCTGGTGATAGCGCCGCCGGCGACGACGCGCTTTCCATTCACGAATACGTGTTTCACACCGGCCGAGTAGTGTTTGGGATCGTCGAAGGTCGAGACGTCGTGGATTGCCGCCGGATCGAAGATGGTGATGTCTGCCATCATGCCCGGCCGCAGGATGCCGCGATCGGTCAGATGAACGCGGGCGGCGGCCTTGGAGGTCATCTTGCGGATCGCTTCTTCAAGCGTGAGCAGATGTTCATCCCGAACGTACTTGCCGAGAATCCGCGGGAACGAGCCCCACGCGCGCGGATGCGACTTCGACTCCGACAGCTTGCCATCTTCGGCCTGCGCGCCAGAGTCGGTTCCAATGCCGACGAGCCGATGTTGCAAGGCGGTGCGCACATCCTCTTCGCTCATGATGGAAATGATGACGGAACTCTCGCCACGATCGGCGATGACCAGATCCATGACGGCATCCCGCGGGTCTTTTCCCATGGCTTCGCCGATCTGGGTCAAGGTCTGGCCTTCGTATTTGCGCAACTCCGGATTGAGGACCGATGACAACATCACGCCATCGCCGCCACCCGAGCCGTACCATTGGTTTTCCCATCCAGTGACGTCGGGGTCCTCCATCTCTCTCTTGATGCGCTCGCGCTGCACCGGATCGCGCAGCCGCGCCAGCATCTTTTCAAGACCGCCTTCGCGCACCCATAGCGGAAGGCAAGCATCGAGGCCGTTGGAGGCGCGCGGGTATGGATACTGGTTCGCGGTCACATCGACACCGCCTGCCCGCGCCTGCTCGAGCCGGCGCAGCACTTCCGGCATTTTTCCCCAGTTCGATTTGTACGCGGTCTTCAGATGCCAGATCTCCGCCGGGATTCCCGCCTGCTTGGAAATGGCGATCACTTCGTCAACCGATTCGAAGATGCGGCCGCTTTCGGAACGCTGGTGCGTGAAATAGACGCCGCCGTATTTCGCGGCCACCTTCGCGAGTTCAACGATCTCATCTGTCGATGCAAACCGGTCCGGCACGTACTGCAACGAAGTGCTCAGGCCCAGCGCGCCCTGCTCCATCGCCGTTGCGACGAGCCGCTTCATTTGCTCGAGTTCTGCGGCAGTTGCCGGCCGATCGTCCTTGCCGATAACGTAATTGCGTACGCCTCCGGCGCCGACGAACGTCGCCATGTTGATGGCAGGCCGTGACTGCGTCTCGAGCCGCCTGAAGTAGTCGGCCAATGTCCGCCAATTCTGCGCGACACCGAAGTGCTGGGCCGATGGTCTCGCCTCTTCGATGAGCCGGTCGTTGACCGGCGCGATGGATCTTCCTTCGCCTGTAACTTCCGTCGTCACACCTTGCAGGATCTTGCTGGCCGCGCGTCCATCCACGAGTACATGGAATTCAGACTGGCCAAGCAGGTCGATGAAGCCAGGCGCGACGACGAGGTCCGTCGCATCGACGGTGGCCGCCGCCGGCCGGTCGGAGAGTGAGCCGACCGCAACAATCCGGTC
>QHXC01000661.1 GCA_003222815.1 Acidobacteriota bacterium
AAAAGGGATTCACCTTGATCGAGTTGTTGGTGGTGATCGCCATCCTCAGCATTTTGGCTGGGCTGCTCATACCAGCGGTGTTGTACGGGAAGTTCAAAGGGCGCGTGACCACCTGCACCAACAATTACAGGCAGTTCACACTGGCTGCCGCTATGTACGCAGGCGATGATTCAAAGGGACGGTTACCCTCGTTTCAACTGCCCACCGAATCCTCGCAGCTCGTGAACTTTCGCAACCTGTATCCATGGCTGATTGGATTGCCGATGTTAAAGGCAATGGAGACCTACGGGATAGGACCGCAGATGTGGTACTGCCCTCTGCGGAAAACATGGCAGGATAATTCGACAACCTTTCAAGCGGTGTTTGGGAGACCGATGGTTACTACCGACGATCTTTCCAAGTTCTTCACCGATATTCAGCACAGCAAATATTCCTTTGTAGACTTGAATTGGTGGGTGCCACGGCGTTTGGAAGGCTCCTCCACGTTGAGCTACCCGGATGTTTCGCTTCTCCCTACCCGCTTGGATACGCCGTGGCCATCCCAAATGGACGACTTGACTATTTCGACCCGCCCCATCGTCTCTGACTGGATGATTGGTTCAAAAGACACATCAGGAGACTCTTTTACCAGCGCCAGTGGAGCGCACGCCTTTGCGGGCAAGATTCGAAACGCCAATTCCGGGTATGCGGACGGTCATGTGGAGACCCATTCTGCAAGCAGTATCAAATGGGAACTGCAGCTTAGCGGAGGCGAGAACTCTTATATCTTCTATTGATCGGCACAAAGAAGCGGATGATCGACGCTGATGAGATCAGCGATGATGAGCGTAGATTAGCGGTTCATCGTTTTGATCGTGCGGGACGCGATTGGAGGGGCGGATCTTTTTGGGCGTGTTTCGCGTGATTCGCGGTTACATCCCGGCGCAGTGACGTGGCCGGTCGTCGCTGCGTTTTTGCCGAGAGCGAGGGACCGGAGACTTTTGAGTGATGAACATTGGGTTGCCGAACCAGGCGCTGCAGCGCCCCTGGCCGTTGTACTGCCTGGCTCTAATTTATGAGAACACGTCCATTGCAAGCCACACTCGCTCTGGCCGGCGGCGGCTGATCCTGGTCGCGTCCGGCGGCGAGCGCGCGCAGGGCGGATTGAATTGTCGAGTGATGAGGCTGTGAGGTCTGTTTCATGCCTCACCCGAGGAATACAGTTCTTCGGGCAGAGTCAGCTTCACCGTGGTGATCGTGAGCCGGTTCGGTTCGGACACAAGCTGGATGCTTCCGCCGTGAGCAGCGACGATCCAGCGCGCGATGCTCAGGCCGAGGCCGCAGCCTTCCGCGTCACTGCCTTGCGCGGAGTCGCCACGGAAGAAACGATCGAAGACGCGCGGCAGCATTGCGGGCGAAATCCCGGCGCCGGTGTTCGCTATCCTCAGTTCGGCAGTGCCGTTGTTCCGACTCAAGGGACGACCTCGTCGCAGGCGGTTAAATCGACGCGGATCTTCCGCGGGTGGGCGAGGATTTGCGCGTCGGCAAAACTGTCCTGCACCAACTCGTCCAGGCGCACGGGCTCTTGCGCGAGAGTAACCTGACCAGCGTCGGCCTTGGCCAACAGCGCGAGACCTTGCACAATCCTTGAGAGCCGCTGGATTTCATCGAGATGACTGGCGAGCGATTCGCGTTGCGCCTGTGTTGTGGCGGCATCGTTCATCAGGGTTTCCAACTCGACGTGCAAAATAGCCAGGGGCGTTTTCAGCTCATGGGACGCATGCAGCGTGAACTCCCGGATGTGAGAGAACGAGTCCTGGAGCCGCGCCATCATGGCGTTGAACACCTCGGTAAGCCGGTCGAGTTCATCGCCATTTTCCGAGCGCGGAAGGCGTTCGTGAAGGTTGCTTGCGTGAATGCGTTCGGCGGCTTGGGTCAAACGATCCAAAGGAGTCAAGGCTCTTCGCATCAGCCACCAGCCACCAACCAGGAGAGCCATGGCAGTGGGAATCCCATAAAAGAGGACGACTTCGATGATCTCCTGTTCGATCGGTTCCTTCGGCTTGCCTGCCGCAGCCACGAGCCGGCTCTCGACTACCAGCTCATTATAAAGGACGCCTGCCATCAAGACGAGCGACGCCGCCAGAATGGCTGCATACCAAAGTGAAACTCGCGTCCGTATTTTCATGGTGATTCCTTCATCACGTACCCAACACCCCGGACGGTGTGGAGAAGTTTCGGTTCAAAGCCGGCGTCGATCTTTTCCCGCAGGCGCATGACATACACATCGACCAAATTGGTGCCCGGGTCGAAATCGTACTCCCAAACGTTCTCGACGATGGCCATGCGTCCGCACACTCGGTCAGGGGAGCGCATCAGGAATTCCAGCAGCCGATATTCGCGCGCGCTCAGCTCGAAGACTTTGTCGCCGCGCTTCGCTTTGCGGGCCACGGTATCGAGCGTCAGATCGCCGACCCGCAACACTACGGGTCTATTGTCGCCGCTGCGCCGGCCCAGCGCCCGGACTCGTGCGATCAATTCCGCGAGCACGAATGGCTTCGGCAGGTAATCGTCCGCGCCTGCATTCAGGCCTTCGACTCGTTCATTGACTTCACCTCGCGCGGTGAGGAGGAGAACCGGGGTCACGACATGGCGCGCACGCAACTGGCGCACGACGCTCAATCCGTCGCGTCCGGGCAGCATGATGTCGAGAATGATCACGTCGAATGCGGTCGTCGCCGCCGCCGCCAGGGCTTCGTCGCCGTGATGCAACAAGTCCGCCGCAAAGCCCTCGGCTTGCAGGGCCTTGCGGACGAATGACGCTAACTTCTTTTCGTCTTCGACGATCAATACCCGCATAAACTCTCTGCTGCTCTTTTCGATGAAGCGCGTCGAGTTGTCAATGTAATGACAACAATGTCATTCAAGGGTCAGGTTCCTGTCATAGAGTTTTGCCATCGTGACGTGAGTCGCATGTTTGTCACGAGCCGACGCCCGCAGTCGAGGGTCTCATTGGATCAAATCCATCCGTTTCCCTTCCGCGAGCCCAATCGGCGACACGGCACTGTTGAGATTTCGGCTTGGGCGCAACGTGGCTCCTGACACCTTGGAAGACTATCGCGGAGTACATGTTATTGCTCTTTCACCGTCACGCCAGGGTTGGTCGGAAGAATCCCAGAGCGTGATGGGAGCTGGACGCTGCTCTCGGAAGAGCTCAAGCCGCAGATCGAAGCCGGCGAGGAGGCGACGGAGAAATGAATGAATATGCCAAATACTCCAACGCGAGGTGTGCATGTCATTCGTTGAACGAATGAAGCAAGTCAAAATGGTTGCGGAGGTGCGGCTCATCCACCGCGCCATGATGCTCGTACCAAATACCCATCGCATTCTTGATGTGCCGTGTGGAGAGGGCCGGACGACGCTGGACCTGGCTCAACGCGGGTACGCCGTAACAGGAGCGGACGTTTCTGAGGAAATGTTGAACCTGGCCCGGCAAGCGGCGGCGGCGAGCGGATTGACCTTCCCAGTGCATCGCGAGGACCTTCAAAAGCTGACCTTCCCGGATGGGAGCTTCGACACTGTCATTTGCTTCCGGTTGTTCCACAAGTTACCAACTCCAGAACTGCGACAGTTGATCATCGGCGAATTGTGCCGCGTGTCCCGGCACTACGTGTTGGTCTCTTACGTCAGCGCGTGGTCATACACTTCACTCAACCGGACGCTGCGTGTGGTCCTGGGAGCCAACAGACCGGACAGGTGGGCCACATCTTTG
>QHXC01000662.1 GCA_003222815.1 Acidobacteriota bacterium
GTCTTGCATCGGTGGAACATTTGGCAATCCGACATCCACTTCGGATGAGAATTGAGCATTGGTCAGATCCCCGGTCGGATTCATGGCAGCGGATTCTGCCAAGTAACCGCGAGTTCATCGTGTTTTTCTCGCGGCGGCCGGCAATGACTTAGTGAGCCAGCGAGAGATGACATCGGCAATTTCCATGTTGTTCTTTTCCAGCATCATCATGTGGCCATTGCCATGGACGCCGATATCGCTGAGCTTGATCCACGTGAGTTGAACGCCTGCTTGCTCCAGGAATTTCACCGTGCAATGGTCGTAAGGCGCATGGTAGGACGCTTCAGCGGTCACGATCAAAATCGGCATCTTCTGCAGGTTCGGAAGCTGCCGCCCTGGCGTTCTTTGCATCCAACACTTGACGACGTCAGGCGCATCGGATTTTTCCTGGCGTTCGATCGCCAGATCCGACGGGTCGTTTGCCGGCGGCGAATAGGAGAGCGGAGCCGCCGTGATTCCCCATGGCCGCGCTTGAGTGCTGGCATCACGAAACCACTCCGGCGCCGGAACATTACCGGTATCGAAGAATGGCGGGCCGTTCGGTTCAATCGCGACGACGGCCTTCACGAAGTCCGGCTTTGCATCCGCTACCGGCCAACCGAATGCTCCCGATTGAGAATGTGTCAGCAAGATCGCCGGACCGATTTTATCGAGTAGCGCCTGAATAGCATCGCGGTTCAAAATCTGCTGCAACGTGAAATCCTGGATCGAAGACATTTGAGATGCATAAAACTGATCAAAGATCGAATCGCCAGGTGCGCCCGTGCCCGGCCACTGCGTATGGAGACGTGCCTGTGGCCAGAGGTTGTACCGCTCAGGAGCGACAAATCGCCGTTGGACATTATCGGGGGCCGGTTGTGTTGCGGGACCATACAAGTCAGGCTCGTAGGCAGCCCTGCCGCGGCCGGGCTGGTCGATCACGTACACGGAATAACCCTGTCGCAAGAAGTACTGCGCCCATCCCTCACGTCCATCGGGCGTTCCGGTGAAGTTGGTTCCTGACTGCCCTCCTCCGTGGATCATGACTATGGGCCAGGGGTGTGTTTGTCTGCTCGGAATTTGGAACTCAACGTAGAGATGACCACTCATTACCTGCCGGTCCTTGACCGTTGAATATTTTCCGCCGATGAAGAAGTAGCCTTGCTGTGCGATCGACAGTGGCGGTAGAGGGAAATCTTTGGCATGCGTTGTCATGCC
>QHXC01000663.1 GCA_003222815.1 Acidobacteriota bacterium
GAACTCCGGGGTTCCCAATGCCTCTGTACTTTGAAAACGCGCTCCGGCTTCGAACCGGCCGGACTCGAACTCCCTGAGCATCGCTCTCGAAGAGCAATTTATCCCCGCTACGCACTCCCAGTGCGCGCCGAACCTCACGAGGCACGGTGATCTGACCTTTGCTGGTGATGGTTGCTTGCTTCTGCATACCTAACCTCCACTTCCTTACTTTATCATATTATCCTTACCTGCACCATTGAGATTCGTGATGTCGAACTTGCTTCACCAGCGGGTGTCCACGCTCTGCTTTAATGTTGGGAATCTTCCGCCTGAAACTGTAGTCTCCAGGCTGGCCGAACGGAACATCGTAGTGCGCAGTGCGGGACGGCCACATGTACTCGCCCCGCTTGATGAAACGACTGGGTCTCTCGCCCGAACAAGGGGCGGCGCGGGCCTCGCTTGTTCACTACAACACGCGAGAAGAGGTTGGAAAATTCGTGAGCGCACTGGAGGAAATCGACAGGCAAGCCTGAGGACTGCAATCCGCTGAAAACATATGACTCGGTTGAATCGAGGGATGGTGCAAAGAGATTCAGATCGTCAACTCCGCGTCCAATTGCGAGGCTTTATATCATCCCCTAAGGGAGGCGGATATTGATTCTTTCCCCGGAGCAGGATGACCAAAGCCGCTGACGAGGTTTACGCCGTCTTAAAACGTCAGTTTCGAGGCGAACTGCTGCGCCCGTCTGATGATGGCTATGAGCAAGCGCGCGTGATCTGGAATGGAATGATGGCAAAAACTCCCGGCTTGATTGCGCGTTGCACTGACGTTGCCGACATACAAGCCGCGCTGCGCGCTGCCTCATCCACTTACATCCTTACCGCCGTACGCTGTGGCGGACATAGTCTGGCTGGCCACAGCAGTTGCGACGGCGGCTTAATGATTGATCTCTCACGAATGCGCGCGGTGAGAGTCGAGCCCGAGCACCGCCGCGCCAGTTTTGCCGGAGGCTGCCTTCTCGGGAATATCTACCTCGCCACCCAGCCCTACGGCTTGGCCTTTCCGGCGGGCGTCGTGTCCCACACGGGAGCGTCGGGACTCGTCCTGGGCGGTGGATTTGGCTGGCTCACGCGTTACGGCGGCCTCGCCTGCGACAAAGTGGAAGGATTACCATGGTGACGGTAGACGGCTCCCTGGTTCATGTTGACAGCAGAGAAAATGCGGACTTATTTTGGGCGCTGCGGGGTGGTGGTGTCTTGGCTCAGCGTGAAATGGAGAGCCGACGCTCTCCGTTAGTGTAGGTTCCGCCCCTTCGGAACATCGGCTCGATGAGCCCCGCCAGGCTATCCCTTGGCATGGTTGCATCCCTGCAGTGCCCGCTTCCGTTTCACCCGGCCCGAGTTATTGTAGCTCCACAAGGATCATGAGTGCGCCAGCTAGAGGTAAACTGTTCCGCAGGAACGATCTTGCTCTGGGAACTTGTGATGCGAAGGTCTGCCATCACGGCAAAGGATGCCATGCGCCAAGGTGATGATTCTCAATCCGGCGAAGGTCCCAATCATGTGCGGCGAAGATTCTGGCTGCAGCTCTTGGTCGCGCTGTGCGCAGTTCTGGCGGTTACTCGGATTGAGATCCCTCCACGAACTCGATGGTCCCGCCACACGCGCCTGGCCAGAACGGGTCCTCTAGCTCTTTGTCTGTTGGGCTGTTGGCTACAAGTTGCGGGTCGTCCGGCACCCAGGCTGGAGGTATTCCCGAAACACTTCCTGCTGCACCCCGGCGAGCAGATTCACTACACGGTCTGCGAATCCCGTGAGGGCAATCAACCTCGCTGCCCCGATGCCGAGTTCGCTACCCAGGACCCTGAGATCGTGCGTCTGATCAAGCCGACGGGGCTGTTCGAGGCCCTACGACCCGGACGTACCGAACTCGTCGTGCGCACTCCGACCTCAGAACGGCGAGTCACTATCCAGGTGGCAGGTCGCGCTGAGACGCCGATGATGGCGGTCCCCCACAGTACCGTCCGGGAGATCGTCGCGAAGGAGTTGCTCTTCGTCGGTCATGCCAACCTCGACGGGTTCGACCATACGGCCGTCGCCAAGCCCGGAATCGACCGTCTTGTGCAAGAGGCCAAGAAGAATGGCTGGACAGTGGTCTACTGGGTCAGCCAGGAATACCCGGACTGGTACACCGCCGACCGGCACCCTGACTACGCGATCATCAGCGAGGGACAAGAGCATCAAATCCGTGTCGAGGCTCAGCGCATTGTGTTCGCCGGCGGGGGCTTCATGTTTTGTCTTGTAAGGAACGCTCAGATGACGCTCCACAGCATGCTTAAACGCAACGTCGCGCCGCGCATCCATTTCGTTTTTCCGGCCCAGGCCATCTGGAGGGGACCGGCTGATGCGCGACCGTATCCAGCACCGATGGCTTTATTGACGACGTCGTTCGCCCGCTGTGCGAACGACGCGCGGGCTTATGACGAAGTCGTCGTCCCGTTCCTCGATCGTATGATCATGCAATTCCCGGTTGCCGGCTATCCTGCCGACCCACCAGCACCGCCCTTGAGCGACCTGCTTAAGGATTGGAACATTGTGGTTCGCTTCGGCGACCGGTTCGAGCGGGTCTACCGACGCGGGGATTCAAACAAGACCCTGCTCGTCGAGTTCCAAGGCGTGTGAACGGGGGTTCAAAGTCAACGTAGGCATCGACGCACGATCGCGCGTCCGGCCAGCATATCCTTCGGCGTGACGTAGCCGATGGCACTGTTCAAGCGGATGTTGTTGTAATGCTCGACGTAGCCCTGTACCAGGCGCAGCGCATCGTCCAGCGAAAGCGGTGTTCCCGGTCGGATGCACTCGCTCTTTAGCGACTTGTGCCAGCGCTCGATTTTCCCGTTCGATTGGGGATAGTAGGGCGAAGTTCGGACATGCGTCATTCCAGAGATTCGAATGAATTCCTTAAAGTCGCGTGCGATGAACTGCGGCCCATTGTCCGAGATGATACGCGGCTTTGCCTCCGGGTACTTCTCCTTGGCTCGTTCGAGAATTACTTCGATGTCGGTCTCCCTCATCGACTCACGCAAGTCCCAGTCCACGATTGAACGACTGTACCCATCCAGAATGCTGCACAAGTAATAGAAGGTACCGCAGACGTTGATATAGGAAACATCGATATGCCAGTGTTGATGCGGCTGGAGCGGCTGCTCGAAGCCGGTCCCCTTACGCGACGGCTTCGCTTTCCACCGGGAGAGCAATCCCGCTTGCTTCAACACTCGCCAAACGCTCGCCGGACTGACAGCTACACTGCCCGTGTTTCGGCTTTGTCGGCGTGCATGTGCCGGGTCCGGGAATAGGCGGAGGGAACACGCCCGGCGGGAAGCCGCCACCTCCACCCGGTCCGAATAGCTGGCTGATTGGAGATTGGGGAGGCCCTTCGCCTCCGAAGCCGGTCGGACCAGTTCTCTCGTTCAGCGCCGATTGGAAGTTACCGGGAAAATCCACCTTAGTTGCGGAGCCACCCTCGGCGAATGGATCGTCAAACTGCTCCGCCAACGGTTCGTCCGGAGCAATTGCAGCTTGTGGCAGCACTTCCACGCGATTGGCGCAGCGAGTGCGCGCGGTGATTTTGCCGTCGGTAATCAGTTTCTCGCCCTCCCGCAGCGCAATCTGCTTCTTCGTCCAGAAAATCTTGTCACGCATGCGGTACGACAGATACATCAGGGCAGGCTGGCGCTACTACACTAAATCGGGATACTTCAAATCTCTAGATGACAGCAGCATCGAACGCATAACGGAGTCGCTCGTCACGGTCCCT
>QHXC01000180.1 GCA_003222815.1 Acidobacteriota bacterium
TTGAATCACACTTCCGACCAACACTCCTGGTTTCAGCGCGCCCGGCGCGCGCGGCCCGGCAGCATCGCGCGCGACTTTTACGTGTGGAACAACAACACCGAAAAGTATAAGGAAGCGCGCATCATCTTTAAGGACTTCGAAACATCAAACTGGACCCGGGATCCGGTCGCGAGCGCGTACTACTGGCATCGCTTCTATTACCACCAGCCGGACTTGAATTTTGAAAGCCCGGAAGTCGTCAAGAGCCTGCGCTCGGTCGTCAAGTTCTGGATGGGTATAGGCGTGGACGGAATGCGCTTGGACGCGGTGCCGTATCTGTACGAGAGAGAAGGCACAAATTGCGAAAATCTGCCCGAGACGCATCAGTTTCTGAAGGACCTTCGCCGGCAAATCGACGAGCGATTCCGAAACCGGATGCTCCTGGCCGAAGCCAATCAGTGGCCCGAAGACGCCGTGGCCTACTTCGGCAATGGCGATGAGTGCCACATGGCATTTCATTTCCCGGTCATGCCGCGTATGTTCATGGCCCTTCGGATGGAAAACAGATTCCCCATCATCGATATCCTGGCGCAAACGCCGGTCATCCCGGAAAACTGCCAGTGGGCATTATTCCTCAGGAATCATGACGAACTGACGCTCGAAATGGTCACCGATGAGGAACGCGACTACATGTATCGCGCCTACGCGCACGATCCGCAGATGCGCGTGAACCTTGGAATCCGGCGCCGATTGGCATCACTACTTGGCAAGAACTGGAACGAGATCGAACTGATGAACGCGCTACTCTTCTCTCTCCCCGGTACGCCGGTCATCTATTACGGCGACGAAATCGGCATGGGCGACAACATTTATCTTGGCGACAGAAACAGTGTTCGCACTCCAATGCAATGGAGCTCCGATCGAAACGCCGGCTTCTCGAGAGCGAGTCCCCACCGCCTTTACTTGCCCATTGTGATTGACCCCGATTCGCATTACGAAGCTTTCAACGTGGAGGCGCAGCAAAACAATCCACACTCGATGCTTTGGTGGATGAAACGCCTCATTGCAATGCGAAAGCGTTACAAGGCGTTTGGCCGAGGCACGCTCGAGTTCCTCTATCCGGACAATCACCACGTTCTGGCATTCATCCGCCGATACCAGAGTGAAGTGATCCTCGTCGTCGCCAACCTCTCGCGCTTTGTTCAATACGCCGGGCTCGATCTCTCCGCATTCAAAGGAACATCACCGGTCGAGCTTTTCGGGCGGACCGAGTTTCCGCCGACCGGGGATTCGCCTTACTTCGTCACGCTTGGCCCACACTCGTTTTACTGGTTCGCGTTAACCGCTGTAGGGTCGGTCGCTGACCGCCAGGGCGCTCAGAGAGCGCCCCTACAAATAGCTGTAAATGGAAATTGGACGAACGTTTTTTCCGGTAAGGGACGCGCTGTGCTCGAAGAGTCGCTGCCCGTGTACCTGCAAACGCGGCGTTGGTTCGGAGGGAAGACCCGGCAGATCAAGGGTACTACCTTTAACGAGGTCGTTCCGATCCCGTGGAATTCGACGGAAGCCTGCATCATCGAGATTCAAATTGAATACACCGAGGAAGAGCCGGAGCTTTACGTGCTCCCGCTCTCGTTTGCATCGGGTGAACGGGCAGATCAAATTCGGGAGGCCTCACCCGGCGCGGTACTGGCACAGGTGACGGTACGACAGAACGATGGAGAGAAGAGCGGAGTCATCTATGACGCTGTGCTGGATAAGGATTTCTGCAAATCGCTCGTCGAAATGATCGTCAAACGCCGGCATTTACGCGGGTCTTTCGGAGACTTCGTCGCCTCCCCCACCCGCGTCATGCGAGACGCCCTCAACACGTCGATTGCCAACCTCGATGTCGTCTCAACGCGCCTCGAGCAAAGCAACTCATCGATCGTTTTCGGCGATCAACTCATTCTGAAATTGTTCCGCCGGGTGGAACGTGGAGTGAACCCGGACATCGAAATGGGATACTTTTTGACCGAGCGCGTTGGCTTTCCGCATGTTCCACCTGTTGCGGGTACAATTGAGTATCGTACCAAACGAGGCGAATCCGCGGCTGTGGGCCTGCTTCACAAATACGTACCTAACGAAGGCGACGCCTGGCGCCACACGCTGGATGCTTTGAGCCAGTACTTTGATCGTGCCGTAACCAAATCCTTCAACGAGCTCTTCGGTCCATTGCCGGCGATGACTTTCGTCGAATTGCTTCAGTCCAACACGGTTCCGTCGTTCGCCGGCGAGTTGGTTGGGCCGTTCTTGGAAAATGTCAAACTGCTTGGACAGCGGACCGCTGAATTGCACATTGCCCTGGCATCGGACTACGACAATCCCGATTTTGTACCCGAGCCGTTTTCCCTGCTGTACCAGCGATCGCTTTATCAGACGATGCGCAACCACTCGGGCCAAATGCTCCAACTCCTTCGGAGGAATCTGAAGACGCTGCGAGGTGCCGTGCTCGATGAGGCGTTGAAAGTCCTCGACAGACAGAGCGAAATCATGAATCTGTTCCGCAGCGTGCTGTTGAGAAAGATCAGCGCGAAGCGTACCAGGAATCATGGCGACTTCCATCTGGGACAGGTTTTGTATACGGGCAAAGACTACGTGATCATCGATTTCGAAGGAGAGCCGGCGCGGCCATTAACAGAGCGCCGAATCAAGCGGACGCCAATCCGCGATGTGGCCGGCATGCTGCGCTCGTTTCACTACGCCGCCTACACATCGCTGTTCGGGCATCTTGGCAGCTCGATGGTGCGCCCGGAAGACCTGGCCGCGTTGGAACCATGGGCGCGGCTCTGGAATGAGTGGATCAGCTCAACCTTTCTCAAATCCTATCTCGATCACGCAATGCCCGCCGGGTTCCTTCCCGCGGCTCGCGAGGAGCTCAACATTCTCTTGAATATCTATCTGCTCGAGAAGGCGTTGTACGAATTGGGATACGAGCTGAACAATCGTCCGGACTGGCTTCGAATCCCGCTGATTGGAATACTTCAGCTTCTCCAGACACGAGAGGCCGCAGCTTGAAGCGGGAACTACTGGAGCTCGCCAAGCTATATGGGATTCACACTTCTTACGTCGATATGGCGAAACAACGCCGGCAAGCCGATCCGGAAGCCCTCCTTCTCGTGCTGCGCGCGATGGGAGCAGGCGTGGAGAGGTTCGAAGACGTGGGCCAGGCCTTGGCGCACCGGAAAGACGAATTGCGAAAACGTGTGGTCGAGCCAGTGAGGGTGGCTTGGGACGGAGAACTGAACGAGCGGCGATTCGAGTTTGGATATCACCAGACCGAGATCAACGGCCGCGAGACCTTCGTCATCTCGGCACCGAAGAAGGCATATTTTCCGACGGAAGAGGAGGAAAAACTCTGGGGCCTCTTCGTCCCGATATATGCCCTCCACTCCAAGCGGAGTCCCTACGCAGGCGATCTCACGGATTTCGAAGGCGTGATGGACTGGATGTCGGGTCTCGGGGGGACCGTCGCCGCAACGCTTCCGCTCCTTGCTGCATTCCTCGATGAGCCCTTCGAACCGAGCCCGTATTCTCCTGCAAGCCGGCTCTTCTGGAACGAATTCTACATCGACATTCACCGCATCCCGGAGTTCCGAGCGAGCGCGGAAGCGCAGCGTCTGGCGGAAAGGCATCCAAGGAAGACAAAATTCGTGGAATACCGCGACGTAATGCGCTACAAGCGCGGTGTTCTTGAGGAATTGGCGCGTCTGTTTTTCTCAGCCGCAGAGCCCGCGAGGCTTCAGGCTTTCAGAAATTTCGTTCGAGAGAACAGAGGTGTTGAAGACTACGCCCTTTTCCGAGCCGTGACCGACCGCCTGCGGTCGGGTTGGAACGCCTGGCCCGCAAGGCTTCGCGATGGAGATATCCGGCCGGGCGACTATGATGAAGAAAAGAAAAACTACTATCTCTATTCGCAATGGACCGCGCAACAGCAGATCCAGTCGCTGTCGACAAAGGCCGGCGGTCGGGGCCAGATGTTGTATCTCGATTTGCCGCTCGGCTTGCACCCCGACAGCTACGATATCTGGCATACTCGCGAATTTTTCGTTCGCGGTGTTACGGGAGGAGCGCCGCCGGACCTGGTATTTACCAAAGGTCAGAACTGGGGTTTTCCACCAATGCATCCGGAGGCGATGCGGTTGAATCGCTATCAGTACGTGATTGCGTTCATCCGCAATCACCTGCGATACGCGCGCCTGCTACGTATTGATCACGTGATGGGCTTGCATCGGCTGTACTGGATTCCTGACGAGCTAACGGGTGACAAGGGCGTCTACGTCGATTATCCAGCTGAAGAGTTGTATGCGATCCTTTCCCTCGAGTCGCATCGTTATCGGGCAGGAATCGTCGGTGAAAATCTTGGGACTGTCCCTCCAGCAGTTAATGCGGCATTGGCACGGCACAACATCCGGCCGATGTATGTTCTGCAATATGAGATTATGGGAAACCCTCAAAAACCCAGGCTTCGGCCGGTCCCCGCAAAATGCGTGGCAAGCCTCAATACACACGACATGCCGCCATTCCGCGCATTCCTGGAGGGGCTGGATATCGAGGATCGCATGGATCTCGGTTTGCTGAACACGAAGACGGCACGGAAGGAACGAAAGCAGAGGAAGGCAATTTTGGATTTCGGATTTCGGATTTCGGATTTCGGGCAAGCGCCCGGGGACATGGGGGTTGCCAAAGCCCGAAATCCGAAATCCGAAATCCGAAATCCCCATGCCCTTTTCCGTGCCGCTACACAATTTTTAGCCAAAAGTATGGCGAACATCGTGCTGGTGAATCTCGAAGACCTCTGGGGAGAGGTCGTTCCTCAAAATGTTCCAGCAACTCAGAAAGAACGGCCCAACTGGCGCCGCCGCATTCGGCCAAGTATCGAGCAGATGTGCGGGATGGCCGCTGTGGTCGAGGTACTTTCCAATGTCTTTGCTCAGCGATCACGACCTGTACCTCTTTAACGAAGGCAGCCATACCCGGCTGTATGAACGGCTTGGCGCGCATCCCGCCGTTGTTGACGGCACGGAGGGGACGAACTTTGCCGTCTGGGCGCCGGATGCGAAAAAAGTTTACGTCATGGGAGCTTTTAACGGCTGGAACAAGACCGGTCACGAGCTTCATCCGCGTGGTCAGTCGGGGATCTGGGAAACTTTTGCCCCGCTGGCCCGAAAGGGCGATGTCTACAAATACCATGTGGTATCGCGTTACCACCATTATGAGGTCGACAAGGCCGATCCGTTTGCGTTTCACACGGAGACTCCGCCGCGCAACGCTTCGATTATTTGGGATCTCGCTTACGAGTGGCACGACCAGGCGTGGATGTCGGAACGTGGCAGCCACAATACGCTTCACTCGCCGATCTCGATCTACGAAGTCCACCTCGGGTCGTGGAGGCGAGTACCGGAGGACAACAATCGTGGGCTGAGCTATCGCGAGATCGCGCCCGTATTGTCGGACTACGTCGAGCAGATGGGCTTCACGCATGTCGAGTTTCTGCCGCTGACCGCGCATCCGTTCTACGGATCGTGGGGATACCAGACGACCGGATATTTCGCGCCCAGCAGCCGGTACGGCACCCCACAGGATTTGATGTATCTGATCGACTACTTGCATCAGCGCGGAATCGGCGTGATTCTCGATTGGGTGCCTTCACATTTTCCAACTGACGACTGGGCGCTCGGTTTCTTCGATGGCACGCATGTCTATGAGCACTCCGACCCACGAGAAGGCATTCACAAGGACTGGGACAGCTACGTCTTCAACTACGGCCGGCACGAGGTGCGCAGTTTTTTGCTGAGCAGCGCGATGTTCTGGCTGGACCGCTATCACATCGACGGGCTGCGCGTGGATGCCGTGGCTTCAATGTTGTATCTCGACTATTCACGCGAAGCAGGTCAGTGGATTCCCAATCCCTACGGCGGCAATGAAAATCTCGACGCGATCGACTTTCTCCGGCGATTCAACTCTGAAGTTTACAAGGGGCGCCCCGATGTGCAAACCATCGCGGAGGAATCCACGGCCTGGCCGATGGTCTCGCGGCCGACATATGTGGGCGGGCTTGGCTTTGGGCTCAAGTGGGACATGGGTTGGATGCACGACACGCTCCAGTACATGAGCCACGATCCGGTCTATCGCAAGTTTCACCACAATGAGCTGACGTTCCGGATGCTTTATGCATTCCATGAGAATTTTGTGCTGCCTCTCTCACACGATGAAGTTGTCCACGGCAAGGGTTCGCTGCTATCAAAGATGCCCGGCGATCTCTGGCAAAAATTTGCGAACATGCGGCTGCTATACGGGTATATGTATGCCCAACCCGCCAAGAAGCTGCTGTTCATGGGCGGCGAGTTCGGCCAGTGGGCGGAATGGTCGCACGAGCAGAGCCTCGAGTGGCACCTGCTCCAGTACGAGTCGCATCGCCAGTTGCGGCAATGGGTGTCCGATCTCAATCGTGTGTACCGCAATGAGAGGGCGCTTCACGAACTGGATTGCGAGCCAGCAGGATTCGAGTGGATCGACGGCAGCGATTCGCAGCAGAGCATGCTCAGCTTCCTACGCAAAGCGAAAAGCAGCGAGGAAGTCATCGCTGCAATATTCAACCTCACGCCAGTGCCCCGGCACAACTATCGCGTAGGAGTTCCGCGCGGCGGTGTCTGGAAAGAAATCTTGAACAGCGATTCGAAGGACTACGGCGGTACGGACTTCGGAAACCTGGGTAGCGCCGAGGCGCAACCCATCGCAACCCACGGACGCCCGTATTCGCTGAATCTCATCGTGCCGCCGCTGGCTGCGTTGTTTTTCAAAAATGGATAAGACTTTAGCCGCGGATGAATTTGTCATGTCTCGCCGACTGGGAGCCGTGTGGCTCGACCATAACCGATACCGATTTCGCGTGTGGGCGCCATTTTCCAAGGAAGTCCATGTTCATATTGTTGCTCCGGAGGAGAGGCTGATCCGGATGCAAGCCAATGGCGGCTATCACAAGATCACCCTCGACCATGTGGCGCCTGGGACGCGCTATGTTTATCGGCTGAGCAATGGCACAGAGCTTCCGGATCCCGCGTCCAGGCATCAGCCCGAAGGTGTGCACGGTCCGTCCGAAGTCGTGGATCCGCGTTTTGAGTGGGGGGACGGCCATTGGTTCGGGCTACCGATTGAAAATTACATCATCTATGAACTGCATGTCGGAACGTTCACTCCCAAGGGAACATTCGAAGCAGTCATCCCGCACCTCGACGACCTGGCCCAGATCGGGATCACAACCATTGAGCTAATGCCGGTTGCGCAGTTTCCGGGAACGCGAAACTGGGGCTATGACGGCGTTTTTCCCTTCGCGGTTCAAAACTCGTACGGCGGGCCCGATGGCCTCAAGGCGCTTATCAACGCGTGTCATCAACGAGGTCTGGCTGTGGTCCTCGATGTGGTTTACAACCATATCGGGCCCGAAGGGAATGGTTTAGCGAAGTTCGGGCCCTACTTCACCGGGCGCTATAAAACACCATGGGGGCAGGCGCTGAACTTTGACGACGCGCACAGCGATGAAGTTCGTCACTTCTTCATCTCCAACGCACTCGAATGGATCACGGACTATCATTTTGACGCCTTACGGCTCGACGCCGTTCATGCCATCCTCGATCACTCCGCGCTGAATTTTCTGGAAGAACTGGCGAAAGCCGTCCATGAACAAGGCACTGCGCTCAATCGCCGCGTCTATGTCATCGCTGAAAGCACGCTCAACGATACCCGGCTGATCCGGCCCACAGAGCTTGGCGGATACGGGCTCGACGCGCAGTGGAACGATGATTTTCACCACGCGTTGCACACGCTGCTGACCAGAGAGCGCGGGGGTTACTACGTTGATTTCGGCGATTTTCAACACATGGCGCAAGCTTTCTCAGAAGGGTTCGTTTATTCGGGCCGCTATTCGGTAAATCGAGGACGGCGGCATGGAAACTCCTCCCGCGGCATACCTTCGGTGAAGTTTGTCGTCTACGCCCAGAATCACGACCAAATTGGAAATCGCATGCTTGGCGAGCGTCTGAGCCAGCTTGTCTCATTCGAAGCCTGTAAGCTCGCCTCAAGCCTCGTCCTGCTCTCGCCATTCATTCCCCTGCTGTTTATGGGAGATGAATACGGCGAAACCGCTCCGTTCCGGTATTTCGTCAGCCATTCCGATCCGCAACTAATCGAGTCCGTGCGCCGCGGCCGAAAAGAGGAGTTCGCCGCATTCAATTGGAGCGATGAGCCGCCGGACCCACAAGACGAGCAAACCTTCAGAACCTCGAAGTTGAATCATCCGTTGAAGCATCAAGGCCGTCATCGAACGCTTCTCGAATATCACGCGGAGTTGATTCGGCTTCGAAAGTCCCTGCCGGCATTGCGTTGTCTGAGTAAAGAAAAAATGGACGTTGTGAGTTTTGAGAAAGATCGCGTCCTTGCCGTACGGCGCTGGCATGGAGCCAACGAAGTGCTCGTCGTTTTCAACTTTAACGATCGTGAAGTTCGGCCGATACAGAACATCCAGTACGGCGTCTGGCACAAGCGGCTCGATTCACAAGATACGCGCTGGATGGGAAAAGGGGCATCCGCGCCGGACATCATCGATGCGGCATCAGGCGGTGGTCTCGTGCTTGAGCCTCAAGCTGCGGTGGTATTTGAAAAGGAGATCTCCGACTGATGGAACGATACATCTGCATTCACGGTCATTTCTATCAACCGCCGCGGGAGAACGCATGGCTGGAATTTGTCGAGCTGCAAGACTCGGCATATCCGTTCCATGACTGGAACGAGCGCATCACGGCCGAATGTTATGCGCCCAACGGGAGATCACGAATAATAGGTGCGGACGGATCGAGGCGGACAAGGAAAGCCAGGCCCGTTTTTCAGGGCACGGATCGGCAATCGCGCAGGCCTACAACCACACGATCCTCCCCCTTTCGACAAGGCGTGATAAGTACACACAGATTCTTTGGGGAATTCGCGATTTCCAATTTCGATTCGGGCGCAAACCTGAAGGTATGTGGTTGCCCGAAACCGCGGTCGACCTGGAAGTGCTCGACATTCTCGCTGCTTTCGGAATTCTCTTCACGATTCTTTCGCCCTACCAGGCCAAGCGCACGCGCAAGGTCCGAGGCCGCGCGTGGCGCGATGCCAGTGGCGGGCGTGTGGATCCCTCAATGCCCTACCAAGTTCGGCTGCGTTCGGGCAGGCGAATCGCCGTTTTCTTTTACGACGGTCCCATCTCCCGGGCGATCGCATTCGAACGTTTGCTGGAGCGGGGCGAAAATTTCGCCGAACGGCTCGTTTCCGCGTTCTCCGACAGCCGGCCGTGGCCGCAAATCGTTCATATCGCAACGGATGGTGAAACTTATGGCCACCATCACAAGCGCGGTGAAATGGCCCTCGCCTATGCCCTGCACCACATTGAAAGCAACAACCTTGCGAAGCTCACCAACTACGGCGAGTACCTGGAGCGGCACCCCGCGACGCATGAGGCCGAAATCTGGGAACACACGGCATGGAGCTGCGCGCATGGCGTGGACCGTTGGAACAGCAACTGCGGATGTAACTCGGGAGGCCACCCCGACTGGAACCAGAAATGGCGTACTCCGTTGCGCGAGGCGCTGGATTGGGTTCGCGACACCATCACGCCACGATTCGAACAGATAGCCAGCGAGATCTTCCGAGATCCATGGAGCGCGCGGAACGAATACATCAGCGTGATCCTCAACCAGTGGCCGGATAATCCCGACCGGTTTTTCGACGAGCAAGCGACGCGCGCTCTCGGTCAGGATGAGAAGATACTCGCGCTGAAGCTCATGGAAATGCAACGGCACGCAATGCTGATGTACACAAGCTGCGGATGGTTCTTCGATGAACTCTCCGGTATCGAAACCACACAAGTCATTCAATACGCCGCTCGCACGCTGCAACTCTATCAGGAAATCTTCGGTGACTCGCTGGAGCTGCGGTTCCTCGATCGGCTGGCATCGGCCAAGAGCAATATCCCGGAACACCACGACGGCCGGTTCATCTACGAAAAGTTCGTCCGGCCTGCCATGGTCGACCGGCAAAAGGTCGCGGGACACTACGCTCTCATCTCGCTCTTTGAACCGTACCCGAAGGAAGCAAAGGTCTATTGCTACAAGGTGCGGCTTGAGGATTCCCAGTTGAGCGAAGCCGGCCGGGCGAAGCTTGTGGTTGGGCGCGCACGCGTCGCTTCGGAAATCACACAGGAATCGGACGTGTTGAGTTTCGGAGCGCTGCACATGGGAGGCCACCTCATGAATGCAGGGGTTCGCGTTTATCAGGGGGAAGAAGATTACAACGCGCTCAAGAGTGAGCTTATCAATCCGTTCAATCGCGCGGACTTTCCAGAGGTCATTCGTCTTCTCGATCGACACTTTGGTCCGTCCTACTCGCTAGGGTCAATATTCCATGACGACCAGCGGAAGATCCTGGACATGATCATGAAATCAACGCTGGCTGAAGTAGAAGCCGTCTACCGGCAAATCTATGAAACTCACGCTCCCATGATGCGTTTTGTATCCGATCTGCGGGTACCGCTGCCTCGCGCGTTCTCGATGGCCGCGGAGTTTGCCCTCAACAGCAGCTTGCGCGCAACGCTATCCGATCCCCAGAATTTGGATTTCGGCCGTATTAAAGCGCTTTTGCAAGAAGCCCGGATGGACAACATTCCCCTCGACGATACGACGCTCGGTTTCGCGCTCCGAAAAACGATCAAGCGATTGTCGGACCAGTTTCTCGACAATCCCGATGACCTTGACTTACTGAAGAAGCTCGAAGCCGCCGCCGGCGTGGGCCGGAGCCTACCGTTCGAGGTCAGCGTGTGGAGAACTCAGGACAACTATTACCACATGCTCCAGACGGTTTTTCCCGAGTGGGTGCAGAAGGCATTGCAAGGTGATGCCGGTGCTCAAGACTGGGTGGAACACTTTGTGAGCTTGGGTAGAAGCCTGGCCGTAAAGGTCTCGCCGCCAGTGGTTCCGGAAATGCGAAAAGTGTCATGAGAAAATTTCGAATTGCGAATGGCGAATTGCGAAACTGGGGACAAGAGCAACATCGCGGGTTGGGAAAGCGTATTCGCCTCCTGTCCCAGGAGCGGAATTCGTGTGTTCGTATTCCCATCTCCACGTATCGCCTCCAATTCAATCGCGATTTCAGATTCGAGGAGGCACGCCGGATTGTCGACTATCTTTACGAACTTGGTATCAGCGATATTTACGCTTCCCCGCTCCTGAAAGCTCGCCCGGGCAGCACGCATGGATACGATGTTACGGATCCCACGCATCTCAATCCCGAGCTCGGCACAGCCGAAGAATTCGATGAGCTGAGCCGCGCGCTTCAGGCCAGGGGCATGGGCCTCATTCTCGACATCGTGCCGAATCACATGGCTGCGAGCCTCGACAATACCTGGTGGTTCGATGTTCTGGAGAAGGGCCAGGACTCGCCATACGCCGTGTTCTTCGACGTGAATTGGGAGTCGAAGAAGGTATTGCTGCCGATCCTCGCCCGTCCGTACGGTGAGGCTCTCGAAAATCACGAGCTGGTGCTGCGTGTGGAAAACGGCCGCACCGTCCTTCAATACTATGAACACAAACTGCCTGTCGCCGCAGGCGCTGAAAACCTAAGTTCTGCTGCAGTGGATCAGGTTCTTTCCCGGCAGCATTACCGGCTGGCGTTCTGGCGTAAGGCATCCGACGCCATCAACTATAGGCGATTTTTCGATGTCAGCGATCTCATCGGTCTCCGCATTGAAAGGGAGGATGTTTTTCAGGCGACTCACGCCTACGTGTTCAAGCTCATTGCAGACGGCAAGGTGACTGGCCTGCGGATCGATCACATTGACGGCCTGCGGGACCCCAAGGGCTATCTTGATAGGTTGCCCACGGTCTACGTCGTCGTCGAGAGCATACTTGCCGGAAACGAGCTGCTCCCGTTCGACTGGTATACGCACGGAACCACAGGCTATGACTTCCTCAATTTCGTCAACGGGGCATTCATCGATCCCGAAGGCTTTCACCGGCTCGAAAAGATCTATTCGGAATTCACGGGCTCGAACCGGACGTTTACCGAAGTCTTTCGCGAACGAAAGTGTCAAGTGATGAAAGAATTGTTCGCCGGCGAGGTCAATGCGCTCGTGCGCCGCCTGGCGGAGTTGGCGGAGGAAGATCGGCATGCACGAGATTTGAGGACCGAGGAGTTGAAAGACGCGTTTATCGCGGTGACAGCGCGTCTGCCGGTCTACCGGACCTACATCCGGGACCCTCGGATTTCGGAAGCGGACCGCGCTTGTATAGAGGATGTGA
>QHXC01000664.1 GCA_003222815.1 Acidobacteriota bacterium
GGGCACCTCGTCTACGGCGCTTCTTCGACCCAGTAATCCCACGCAGCCCGCGAGATTTTTGCAATCACCGCGTCTCGCGTAACTTCATCCGCCGCGGAATCGGAAACGAACACTACGATTGCCATATGGCGACCATCTGGCAACGTTACAATACCGGCATCATTGGTTGCGCGGGTCAGCCTGTTTACCGTTCTCGAACTACCCGTTTTATGCGCCACCCGCGTTCCCGTTGGCAACAACCCCCTGATACGCCGCGGACCAGTGGAAGTTTCGGTCAGGAACCGGAGCAGCATCTCCCGGCCGGGAACGGAAAGCCCCCGGCCTTCATGGAGGATCCGAAGCAGTCCGGTCAGCCCTTCCGGCGTGGCCCAGTTTCGGTACTGGGCGAGTTCGTCCTGGCCCATTTCCTTTTCCGAGGTCGCCACGACGACATTCGTCAAGCCCAACTCGCGGAGATAGTGGTCCACGGATGGAGGCCCGTTCAGCAATCGCAACAAAACGTCGCAGGCGGTCCCGTCACTTTCCGAAACCATTTGCCGCAACAGGTTGCTGACACTGAGTTCCGCGCCGAGCGGATGCGCATCGCGAATCGGGCTGTGCTGCATGTTTGTAACAAAATCGTTCGTCGTTACCTGAATCAGTTGCTCCAATTTGCCGTTCTACTATTCCACTTAACGCGGAGGTCCACATAACACAATCATCCCAGCGGTGATCCGAGTGATGACAGTGCGAGGGTCGCGATTGGCTTTCAAAAATTTCCGGACAAGTTTGTCGAACGGGATGGCTTCGGGGCCGGCCAGTTCAAGCCAAGGACTTGCCCATTCACGTCGTCTATGCCGGACAACGAGTCCTCCCATCCGCGTGAGCGCGTTCATTGACTTTGCCGTGCGCTATCTGACGTCAGTCCAAAAGCCAGATAAGCGCGATGGCGGCAGTTGAGCACAGCGAACTATCGAAACGATGGATAAACAGGTACCGCAAAATCCGGGCGGCAACTTTCTTTGTCAGCCGCATCTACAGCCGGGTACAAACGATTGTCGAAATGCGTGCTCATTGCTGCCACCAGGTGCCCGCCTGCCGAAAATCCGATCACTCCAATCTTGTGCGGATCAATATGCCATTCGACGGCGTGAAAACGCAGCAGCCCCACTGTCCTCTGCGCGTCTTCCAACGCCGTCAGTACTTTCGGTACGACGCGGCAGTCACATTTGGTCATCATGATGCGGCCCGAATCCGGCCTGATCGAAGATTGTCTTCGATGTGCATCTGCAAATGACTTTCCAGTTCTTCCGCCAGTTCGCGGTCTTTGCGTCTCTTGTTAAACAAGCCCCCGAACCTCCTGACCCATCCGCGAAGCGTTCTCATGCGTACCCTTTCTTAGGACTCAGGAACCGCGCGAGGATCGCGGTCATCTGCTCCCATTCCTGCGTTTCCGTTTCGAGTTGCTTCCGTCCGGCACGCGTCAATTGATAATATTTGGCCTCCCGATTTCTGTCGGAAAGACCCCATTCCGAGGCGATGTAACCTTCCTGTTCGAGTTTGAGGAGAGCTGGATAGAGCGTGCCGTAGTTGATGGACAAAAGATCGTCGCTGGTCTGCTCGATCTGCCGAGCGATTCCGTAGCCATGCAACGAACCCGTGCGCTCCAGCGTCTTTCGCCAGAGGCGCGATCACAGGCTCGTTGTTTGAGGGATTATAGTTTGACCCGTTGGAACTGCGGGCTTGTCCAGCCGTGGCGCCAGCCAGCGAAGCACGCCGCCCGTTAACCCGGGCTGGCCCATAACGCTGACGTGCCCGTGAGGCGACCGCCAGATGTCGGGCTGTCCCCACGGTTGCCAGAGTTCCTCGATGGGTTCCTTCCCCAAGAACAAATCTTGGGTTGCTTCGATCAATAATATGCTGTCCTTCGGAATCGCTGGCTGGACCAAGGTCAGATTCAACGGAGTCAGGTTCAACATTTCCCGCGCCACTTGCCGCCCTTGCATCGCTTCGCGAATGCGACGCCAAGTGACCACCTCCGCGAT
>QHXC01000665.1:0-200 GCA_003222815.1 Acidobacteriota bacterium
CCCAGATAGTTGTGGGCCTCAGCGTACTGGGGGTTGATTCGAAGCGCTTCGCGATGCTCGGCGATCGCCTCGTCCACGTTGCCCTGCTCAAGGAGCGCGTTGCCCAGATAGTTGTGGGCTTCAGCGTACTGGGGATTGATTCGAAGCGCTTCGCGATGCTCGGCGATCGCCTCGTCCAGCTTACCCTGCAGAGCCAACGC
>QHXC01000665.1:269-6702 GCA_003222815.1 Acidobacteriota bacterium
GAACGTATTCTTCGCTGATTTTCACGATGGGGCTGACTTGGCCGGGACGTAATCCGGCCAGCGCATCCTGAAATTCCTTGCTCAGGTCTCCGATGACTACGTTTCCGAAGTACCCTCCTCGACTGGCCGAGGCGTCGATAGAGTATTTGTTTGCGAGATCCTGAAACCTTTCGCCCGCCTGCAGTCGATTCCGGAGACCGGCAGCCTCCTCCCCGGTTTTCACCACGATGAGGCGCAGACCGACACCTGCTGGTTGCTGGGCCATCACGGAGAGACCGATAGTCAGCGCCAGAAAGGGAAGGCACAGAACGCTCCTTCGCATGACAGACCTCCTTCCCCCAAATCATAGACTGGTCAGCATCGTCCTGCAAACCAACGAAATAGGGTCCCTGTCCGATCAGACGAGCGTCATTGCTCCGGTCCGGGCAGTGCCATCAATTTCCGCCCGTCGCGGAGTTGAACGTAGACGCCTCGCAAGTGGAAACTGCCGTTCTTGGCGCGGTTACCGGTAACGGTGATCTTGTCGCCCGGCTTGAGTGTGTCCCTGGACCAGCCCAAGCGGCGGAGCAAGACGGCGCCCTCAATCGCGACGGTCCAATGTTCCACAGCACCGTCTTCGCCGCGTACGTCGAGAGCGATGTTCCCGTGCGGGTTTACCAAGTCAAACCTGGTCACGCTGCCTTCGATGATCGTCCCGTGGATGAGATCGTAGGGGGCGGTGGAGTGATGCGCGAACGCGCCTGAAGATGCGACAAACACCATGGACGCCAACACCACCCACAGGCGTTGACTTTGGTATTCCACAAGAAATAGCATACCCCTCGACGATCATACCCGCTTTGGCCAATCCGGCAACAAAGCAAAGGAGACCAGGCATGCGCCTCAGGTTCGCAGTCGCGATGGCCGCTCTCGTTCTGATGCTCGCAGGCGTCCCGCTGCGGGCGCACCATTCCTTCGCCGCCGAATACGATGGCAACAAGCCGATCAAGCTCAGCGGGACCGTGACCAAGTTCGATATGGTCAATCCACACTCGTGGATCTACATGGACGTGAAAGACGACAGCGGCAAAGTGGTCAACTGGAAATTCGAAACCGCTTCGCCGAGCAACCTGTTCCGGCGCGGCTTCAGGAAAGACACCATCAAACCCGGGATGCAGGTAACCCTCGAAGGTTATCTCGCAAAAGACGGCTCTCCAACGGCTAACGGACAGAAGCTCCACTTGCCCGATGGTAACGTGATCATTCTCGGGACCGAAGTGAATCCCGGCTAGCGGGGTCCTTTCCAGCAGCAGGAGATCGAACATCGTGAATCGTATTTCTTTTCTTCTGATGGCAGTGGCATGCGCGCTCACGCCTGCCATTCACGCGCAGCAGAGAGCCGCGCAGACACCTTACAAGGTGTCTCGCACAACCGATGGCAAGCCGGACTTCCAGGGCATCTGGATGGCGCGAAACGCCGCGGCCTTCGACGTGAGCGAGATCACGGAGGGCCGCACGATTCCCTATCTGCCCCAAGCTCTGGAGCGCGAAGCCAAAGCCGACCGCGTCGATCCGACCGCGCACTGCGGCATGCCGGGCGTTCCGCGCATCACCTACATGCCATTCCCGTTCCAGATCATGCAGCGGCCCGGCTATGTGGTGTTCCTTTACGAGTACCTGCACAACCACCGTGTCATCCAAACCACACCGCGCGAACATCTGGACGGAATCGATTTATTCTTGGGCGACTCGGTCGCGCGCTATGAAGGCGACACGCTGGTGATCGACGTGACGAGCCTGGGGAGCCGGACGTGGCTCGACTCGGCGCGCCACATGCACAGCGATCAATTGCACGTGATCGAGCGGTACACGCGCACCGGGCCGGATACGATCCAGTACCAAGCGACACTCGAAGATCCGCAAACCTATTCGAAGTCGTGGAAGATTAGTATGCCGCTGCATCGCATCACCGAACCGGGCTTCGAGCTTCGGGAGCAGGAATGCCTCGAGGGCGACGATGGCCGCGCGATTCATCCACCGTACCGGCCCGCGCCGAAGTCGTAAGCGCACGGGGGACGGCGCTAACAGAAGGAAGGAGACTCTCCATGAGATCCGCTTTACTTCGCGTAACCATCGTGATGGTCTTGCCGCTCCTGGCGCTTGCCGTGGCCCAAACCGCCGCTCCGACGATCACCCCGGCCGGCGCCGGCAACCTGGCTGGCGAAGCCGCGAAGATTGACTTGGAGAAGGCGAAGACCTTTAAGCCTCCCCGCACGGAGTCCGGCCAACCCAACCTCGAAGGCATTTGGCAACCGCGCACCTCCGGGGCCGCATTTTCGATCCTGCCGCATTCGGGCGGATTCTTTTTAGGACAAGGCTCGGAGACGGGCATCGTCGAAGGGGGCGTTCTGCCGTATCAACCTTGGGCTGCCGAACAGGTGAAGGATTTTCCAAACACCCAGCCACATCGCGTTTGTACATGAGAACATGCACGCCTGGCGCATGGTTTATATGACGGGCGAGCATCCCAGGGACTACCTGGCCTGGATGGGCGATTCACGCGGACACTGGGAGGGCAACACGCTGGTCATTGACGTCGCCAACAACAACGATAAGAGTGTCTTCGATATGGCTGGCCATTTCCACAGCGATCAACTGCGCGTCGTCGAGCGCTACACGCTGCAGGACGAAAACACGCTGATCTGGGAGGCCACGCTGACCGATCCGAAAGTCTTCACAAGGCCCGTGAAGATGCGGTTTCCGCTGGTGCGCGCAGCCAAGGATTACACAATTATGGAATCCGGATGCTTCGAGGACGAACGCGATCAGGCTCACCTCAAAGGTGCGGCCATCCCGTCAAACCACTACAAGGAAGAACACGAGAAGGAAAAGAAGTAGTGCGCGTTCTGGATACTGCCGCCGAGTAATGAAATCAGTGAGCCGCAAATTACGCCAATGACGCGAATGCTCGTGGATCACACATCATGGCCATAGACATCAAAACCGGCACCGCCCGGATTGCCGAATTTGTCACCAGTGCCACGCCGCTCCCCGCGGCGCGCGAAAGAGCTGCCGTTGCGATCCGGGACACGATTGGTGTGATTCTGGCGGGCGTTGTCGAACCGGCGGCGCGTATCGTGCAAGCGATGGCCGTCGAAGATGGACGCGGCTCGTGTCGAATTCTCGGGACGCGTGAGCTCACGAGCCCGGACTTGGCTGCGCTGGCCAACGGTGTGGCCGCGCATGCGCTCGATTTCGACGACATGTGTTTCGTGTCGCTGGCGCATCCCAGTTGCGGTCTCGTGCCGGCTGCGCTCGCAGCCGCCGAGCTGGCGCATGCGCCGGGCCGCGCGCTCATGAATGCTTACGTTGTCGGGTTCGAGCTGGAATGCAGGCTTGGAAACGTCATGAACCCGAAGCACTATCAGGAGAGGGGATGGCACTGCACGTCCTCAATCGGGACGCTGGGCGCTGCAGCGGCTGCCGCGCGCATTTTCGGGCTCGATGTCACGGCAACCCGACACGCATTAGGCATAGCCGCCTCGGCGGCCTGCGGGCTCAAGGAAAACATGGGAACCATGGTGAAGCCCCTTCATGCGGGTATGGCCGCTCGCAACGGCGTCATGGCTGCCCGGCTGGCCCAACAGGGGCTCACTGCCAGCGAGCAAGCGCTGGACGGACCACAAGGATACCTGGCAGCTATGGATAGCGAGCACGCGACGCTCGATTCGGCTGTCGACGACTTGGGCAGCCGGTGGGAGATTACTCAGACTGGGATCACGGTCAAACTGTACCCCTCATGTGCGGCAACTCACGTCGCGCTCGACACGCTTCTGGACATGAAACGCCGTGAGGGTTTCTCGGCAGATCAGGTCGAAGTCATCGCAGTTGAAGTCGACTCGATCACGCCGCGACTCCTTATTCACGATCGCCCTGCGACTGGCCTCGAAGCGAAATTCAGTATGCCGTTCTGCGCGGCGGCTGCGGTGGTGTACGGTCAATTGGGAATCGACACATTCGAGGTCGATCGAATTCATGATTCTGCGATTCAGTCACTGCTGCCGCGTGTGACGATGCGCGTCAACCCGGCGTTTGACGAAAAAACCACGATGTCGCAGGCCCGTGTAACTGTTCGTCTGCGCGATGGACGAGTGTTCAACCAGTCCGGTGACGGCGCACGTGGATATCCCGGACGGCTTACCGACGAGGAACTCTGTACGAAATTTACGGGGTGCGCGCGCCGGACGATGCGGCAAGAAGCGATCGACCGTGCGTGGATGGCTCTGAAGCAGATGGAAAGCATCGCTGACGTGCGGCAGCTCACGGAATTCTTTCAGCCTGCCTAGTAGGTATGGCAACGTGAGGTTAGCCGCAAAACACGATCCGCAGCTGCCAATTGACAACACAGGGAGAGAAGGCTAGTCTCACCGCCCACAGGCACATGGAGAGAATCCTCGAACCGGAAATCATGGACAACGCGGCGGGAGCCGCCGCATACGCGCGGGCGGATTTTTCCGAATCGAACCAGTGGTACGTGGATCGCCTCGTAGCAGAGTTTCCGGGGCGTCTTGGTGAAGTCGTCGATTTGGGATGTGGGCCGGCAGATGTGCCGATCCGGCTAGCCCCAGCGGTGTCGGAAAGCCACATCACGGCGGTCGATGGTTCTCTGGAGATGCTCAGGCTGGCAGAGCACGCGGTCCGGAGCGCGGGCTTTGAGGGCCGGATTGTATTAGAACATACGCGTATACCGAGCCGGTTGCTTCCGGATCTTTCATTTGATGCCGTCCTCTCAAAAGACATGCTTCACCATCTGCCGGATCCCAACGTGCTTTGGAATGAAGCCAAACGTGTCGTCAAGCCCAGTGGAATTATCTGCGTGATGGATCTCGTCAGGCCGGGCTCCCCAGAAGCAGCAATGGCGATCGTCGAGAGTGTGACACCCCATGAGCACCCGCTGTTGAAACAAGATTTCTACAACAAGTCGAGCGAGTCAGTCCAAGACACATGCGGATCCGGGGCCGTGTTGAAAGGTAAGCGCTGCTTTACGGCCGTGCTGCGCCGGCATGAAGCCGGTGCCTATGAATCTGTTATTTCCCTTGTCCATCTTTCACTCATTCTCCACAATGCAATTCATGAGATTCCTGAAGCGCTTGATCAAGAGCGTCCCGCCCTTCCGGAAAGTGTTCGCTGATCGAGACGCTCTTCGTGTGGAAAACGCCCGGCTCTTTCACGAAAATGCGGCGCTTCAGACGCAGAGCCAAAAAGCGACTGGAGAGTTGAAGTTCTGGAAACACATCGCGACAAAATATAAGACCCATTACGCACCGGGACATTTCTATTCACCCATACCGTCCGTTGAAGAATTGCGGGACCGCGAAGATTTAGTTTTTCAGAGAAACGGCACGCCACTTCCAGCGATCGAAATCAATACGAATGGCCAGCTGAACTTACTGAGGAACCTGGCGGGCTATTACAAGGATCTGTCCTTAAACGAAGGACCGAGCGGTCAAGCCCGGTTTTATCTGAACAACCCTAACTTTACGTACAGTGATGCCATTTTCTTCTTTTGCCTGATTCGTTACCTGAAGCCGCGGCGCATATTGGAAATAGGTTCGGGTTTTTCGTCGTGCGTTGCGCTTGATGCAAACGATCTCTATTTCGATGGCTCGATTGAATGCACTTTCATTGATCCATTTCCCCAACTCTTGCAGTCCCTGCTAAAGCCGCGCGACCTGGACAGAATTACGATCATCCAAGATTATCTGCAGGAGGTCCCGCTGAGCACGTTGGCGGCACTCGAGCCGGGAGACATTCTATTCATCGACTCCAGTCATGTCGCCAAAACCGGCAGCGATCTGAATGATATTCTTTTTCACGTCTTGCCTGTTCTTGAAAGCGGCGTCTACGTGCATTTCCACGACATCTTCTATCCCTTCGAATACCCGCGGGAGTGGGTCTTTGAGGGCAGGGCCTGGAATGAGTCTTATCTGCTTCGTGCCTTCCTGTCTCATAACGAGGATTTTGTAATCGAGTTGTTTTCGAATTACCTCGTGACAGAGCACAAGCAGATCGTCGCTGAGCAAATGCCGCTCTGCCTTCGCAACGAAGGGGGTAGCTTGTGGCTTAGAAAGCGCGGAGGCCGGACGTTGCCGCTCTCCTCCATAGGTGTGGCCGATCAACATCGGCTTACGCCGCCGGAACGGCGGAGAACGCCGGGATCGACGACTCGCGTGGATGTCGTTAACCTCGTGCATCCCCGGCAACTGGGCGCGGGTTGGTACCAATACGACAACGAGCTGGCCAGGCGGTTCATGGGGGACTATGCCGAGGTGAGACTCGGAGGGCCGAGCCGGCCTGGCCAGCGGCTCTGGCTGGAAGCCTATCAGCCAAATCCGGCGGGTGTGACGATCACCGTCTCCGCGAATCACCACGACTTGGGCGCCCGTCACATCGA
>QHXC01000666.1 GCA_003222815.1 Acidobacteriota bacterium
TATCGACGATTTCGTGCGCCCCGAGCGTGCGGAGTACGCCACCCTTGGCCGCCGCTCTCGTCGTCGCTAGCACAGGACGCGCGCCGATGTAGCGCGCGATCTGGATCGCCGCGGTGCCGACCCCCGACGAACCGGCTGTGACCAGGACGGACTCGCCCGGCTTGACAGCGGCGTTGCTGACGATGGCGTCATGTGCGGTGACAAAGACGTTGGGAATGGCCGCAGCCTCGGCCCAGGCCATGCCCTCGGGCACCCGCATCAATGCGCGCTGATGGGCTACCGCATATTCGGCGTAGCCGCCAGTTCCGCGGGCCATGATGCGATCGCCCGGCTTCCACCCGCTCACTCCCGCGCCCAGCGCCACGATTTCACCAGCAAACTCGATCCCCGCGCGCATCGGCGTGGCCGCAGGATTGTCTGAGCGCAGGAGCGGCCGCGCCAGCAGTTCGCCGCGATTGGTCCCCGCGGCCCGAACGGCCACGAGTACCTGGCCAGGTTCTGGAGTTGGTACGGGAATTTCGCGGAACTCGTACACTCCGCCCTCGGGACTAGGAACAACGAACAACGCCTTCATTGTCTGTGTCATCGTGGCATATCTCCTTTCGTCGGCTAGAAGCGTGCCTTCGGAACCGGCAATCCTGGAATCTCCGAGCGCGTGCGGAAGACGGTCCCCTTGAGTTCGCGCTGGTCGTTGTTCGCGGTGACCGCGTAAAGGTCGCACATATCAGGCCCGCCAAACGCGACGCTGGTCACCGTTTTCGCCGGCACCTTGATCCGCTGAGCGAGCGTCC
>QHXC01000643.1 GCA_003222815.1 Acidobacteriota bacterium
TAACCCGGCGATGCTCTGTCGGGACGAAGTAAGCCGTCCAACTTCGTTGGCTCATAGTGTTACTTATCAATTAGCGTGGGAGCCTACCGGGCCAGCCACGCCGGACGATTCTAGCGAAATCGGAACCAGATTGCGAGATACACCGTGAGAGCGAGCGCGATTCGGTAGTACACAAACAAGAATGTGTTATGGGTCTGAAGGTATCGAAGCAAAAACGCGATCGACAGGTAACCCACGATGCCCGCTGACATAATGCCGGCGATGAATGGAGTCATCTGATCTACAGTCAAACCGATTCGGAGAATGTCCAGAGTTTTCTTCGCCACCGCGCCTGCGATGATCGGAGCGGAGAGATAGAAAGAGAATCGCGCGGCCGTCTCCCGCTTCATGCCGGCGAAAAGTCCGGCGGTAATTGTCGCGCCGGATCGAGAGACACCCGGAACCAGCGCGAGGGCCTGGGCAAGGCCGACAGCAATTGCATCCGGCCATGAAATTTGTTCGAGGTCCTTCTTGCGCCGGCCCTTCAATTCAGCGACCACCAGCACGAGTGCCATCGCAGCCAGCATGAGCGCAATTATCGGCGGGGCTCGCAGGGCCGTTTCGACCGTGTTTTCGAAGAGAGCGCCGGCGAGAGCGCCCGGAATCGTCGCCACGACTATGAACAAAGCCATGCGGGCTTTGGGATCTGAAGTGCGTCCGCGAACGAATTGGAGCGCTGCCGCGACGAGTGCGATCCAGTCCGCCCGGAAGTAAAGGAGCAGAGCCACAAGCGTGCCCAGGTGAAGTGCAACATCAAAGGAGAGGCCGGGGTCCGGCCAGCCCATGAACCACGGAAGCAGAATCAGATGTGCCGTGCTGGAGACCGGAAGGAATTCAGTAAAGCCCTGCACCGCACCGAAGACGATCGCTTGAAAGATGTTCATAGCGGATCTAGCCGCGGATTGCGCGAATTACACAGATTAATCCGTGTAATCCGCGGCTCGTGTTCGCCGCACTCAAATTTCCAGGATTACCGGCAAAATGAACGGCCGCTTTGCCGTCTGCTTATAGAAAAACTTTTTCAGGTCCTTCCGGATCTTCTCCTTGATTACCGTCCAATCGCCACGCTCTTCGACGGAAGCGCCGCCGATGGTTTCCCTGAGCATCTGCTTGCTTTCGGCCAGCAACCGTTCCTCTTCAATGAATGCCACACCGCGGAAGATGATTTCGGGAGGTATTTCCATCATCCCGGTTTGCTTGTTGATGGCGATGATGGGAAGAATGATGCCGTCTTCCGAGATGTGCCGCCGGTCGCGAATGACGACTTCCTCAACTTCTTCCAGACTTCCTTCGTCAATCAACACGCGGCCGACGGGCGCCTTTCCCGCGATCTCCGCTCCCGCCGGCCCGAACCGGATGATGTTGCCGGTTTCGGCCACGATGATCCTATCTTGCACGACAGACGTTTTCTCGACCAGTCTGGCATGCCGGTGAAGCTGTCGATATGTTCCGTGAATCGGAATGAAATAGCGTGGCTTCACAAGCGAGACCACAAGCTTCAATTCCTCCTCACTGGCATGCCCACTCACGTGGACCGGAGGCTGGCTGCCATCCGCATAGTAGATTTCCGCATGACGGCGATAAAAGTGGTCGATCATGCGGCCGATCGCTCGTTCGTTTCCCGGAATTTGCCGCGACGACAGAACAATCGTGTCGCCTCGATCGATTTTCAAATCCTTGTGATCGTCCAGCGCCAGTCTCGATAGCGCCGACAGCGGCTCACCCTGACATCCACCCGCCACCACACATACCTTCTCTCGCGGGTAATTGCGAATGTCCTTCGACCGGATAACCAGACCCGGCGCAATTTTCAGAAATCCCAGTTCTTCGGCCGTCTCCGTATTTTCCGCCATCCGGCGGCCGAGAAAACTGACCAGCCGGCCGTAATGCTTCGCCTGATCGACAACAAGTTGAAGGCGTGGAATCGATGACGTGAAGCACGAGAGAATGATGCGGCCCTTGGAAGTTCTAAAAATCGACTCGAAGCGGTCATTCACGGACCGCTCCGATGCCGTATAGCCTGAATGCTCGGCATTCGTGCTGTCGGAGAAAAGCGCGAGCACGCCCTGTTCGCCGTAGGCTGCCAGCGTATGCAGGTCGAATTTCTTTCCATCCAGGGGAGTCGGATCGATTTTGAAGTCACCGGTATGGATGATTGTGCCGGCCGGTGTCTTTATCGCGAGCGCAAATGCATCGACGATCGAGTGCGTCACATGGAAGAACTGCA
>QHXC01000181.1 GCA_003222815.1 Acidobacteriota bacterium
GACCGGATTCGTCGAAATAGAAATTTACGGGAGGCTGCCGGGGGTTGATTCCCTGGACAACTCGGACCTCGCGATCGTCGATGGCAGTCGCGCCGACCCGCCATTGGGTAAACGCCGGTTTGATCTGTGCTGGAAAAGACAAAATCGCATCGATTCTGGCGCCTACCAGATTACCTCCGGTCAGCGGCATCAACGGCACTGGTTTGTCTGGCCCCGCGATCCAACCCGCGCGGCCGTCGTAGATCCTGACGCTGTCTCCGATGCGCGTATGGACGATCGTGGCGCGCTGAGCCGGAGCTTTGGCAAAGATTTCCACCGGGACCTTCGTCTGTTCTGTCTCGAACCCTATGAACGTCCCCCTGGCGGCATAGCTGGTAAGGTTGGCCAGCCGCTGCCCCCCGCCGAGTGCCTGGATATACTTGTCAAAAACTTGATCGGCGGAAGGCCCCCCAGAAACGGGAAGGATTTCAATTTCATTTGGATCTTCGACAGGCGCAGAGTATTGCGCCGCAAGATTCGGCACGACCTTGGGGCGTAAGTCGCCGCGATGACAGGTGTAGCAGCTTACCGAGCGCACTCCACTGAAGTTGTCCTTGTTGATGGCGTTCACCATCAGCATCATCCTTCGCGCAGTCCGTTTCAGTGGGGTCTCCTCGGCAAACTTTTCCCAGGTGCCGGCGCTTTCTGGGATATGGCAATCAATGCAGTTCAGGCTTAGGGCGGCGGAAAACATACCCATCGTGTCCATGAATTCGTCCACCGGAATACCTTTGAGAATCTGGACGTTCTTGAAGACTTCTTCCGCCATCTGCGCTCTCGGTTCTTGCCCAACCTGTCCGCTTGCCAACGGAACACCCAGCAGGCACACGACCACTGTTTCCATGGCGCCAGGAATCATTCGCCTCGATCCGAAGTTCATCTTGTCTCCCTTCCTTGCGGTGCGCGAAAGGTATGGAGCCGTCCTGTGAACGGGACAGGCCGGGACTTCCGCGCTCTCGGGCATTCAGCCGCACAAATTATGATTTTTATTGATTGGAAATTTCCATTTTGGTCGCGCGAGCGGCAGTATACGCTGGGATGCCTCCTCAGGCAATGTTCACCGGTCCGAACCCCTGGTCCGGCTGGGTGTGATGAAGAAAGCCGTGGTATCATCGACGCCGGGTCGCTTTTTGAGTATGCGTGTCACGAAGGGAATTACGGTTTGGAAGGAATCCTTAAAGGAGCTCGCGTCGAAGAGGAAAAGGCGAAGAGGGGAGGATCGCAGTGAACCGCGGATTTGTAGCTTCAATCGGTGCTCTGGCAGTTGTGATCGCCGTTGTGTTGATGTGGGCGCAACCTGTCGTGGGGCAAGCCCCGTCGTCCACCAGCAAGGCCACGGCGGCGAAAACCTGGTCTCCGCCGCGCACACCCGATGGTCAGCCGGATCTGCAGGGGATTTGGACCAATGCCACCATTACGCCCTTGGAACGGCCGGCTGAACTTGCAGGAAAGGAGTTTTTCACGGAGGCGGAAGCGGCGGAATATGCAAAGGATGTCATCGCGCGCACTAACGCGGATCGCCGCGACGGAACTCCCGAAGCCGATGTTGGCCGAGCCTACAATAACTTTTGGTGGGACCGCGGAACAAACGTTGTAAAGACGAGGCGAACCTCCCTGATCGTCGACCCGCCGGACGGAAAGATACCTCCGTTGACACCGGAGGGGCAGAAGAGACAGACCGAGCGTATAGCACGGAATAAAGGACATGAATTCGACGGCCCGGAGAACCGGCCTCTGGGCGAGCGCTGTGTCATTTGGGCGTCCACTGGACCACCAACGCTTCCCACAGCCTACAACAATAATCTTCAGATCGTGCAGACTCCGGGTTACGTCATGGTTCTCATTGAGATGATCCATGACGCTCGCGTCATTCCCCTCGACGGCCGCCCGCACCTGCCGCAAAGCGTACGTCAATGGAAGGGAGACTCGCGTGGCCGCTGGGAGGGCGATACGCTAGTCGTCGAGACAACGAATTTCACCGACAAGAACCCATTCCGCGGCGCTAGCCAGAACATGCGCCTCATTGAGCGCTTCAGGCGCGCTGATGCCGATACGCTCATGTATCAGTTCACTGTCGATGATGAGACATCGTTTACGAAGGCGTGGACAGCAGAGATTCCTCTGAATAAGACCACGGGTCCGATATTTGAGTACGCGTGCCACGAGGGAAATTACGCAATGTCAGGTGGCCTCGGTGGAGCTCGAGTCGAGGAGAAGAAGGCTGCCGAAGAAGCCGCAACGAAGGGATCGAGATAGATTCGCGTCATTTGCGCAATTCGCGGAATAAGGGGACAGTCACCTGATTTCTGAGGTACAAGAAATCAGGTGACTGTCCCCTTATTTTCAATTGAAAGGATGATCAGCATGCGTGCACGTGAGATGAGATGGTTATCGTTATGGGTTATTGGGATGGTTGCGGTGACCTGGGCCGTGATGGCTCAGCAGTCACGGCGCGTGGACGATGCGGTTCTGAAAAATGCGAGCAAATCGGGAGACGAATGGCTGACATACGGCCAAAATCCGGGAGAAACGCGTTACAGCCCTCTCAAGCAAATCGATGTAACAAATGTGAGCCGCGTGGGGCTGGCCTGGTCGTATGACGTGGGGCCGGGCGGGGGCAGCCAGGAAGGGACTCCTCTGTTTTGGAATGGCACAATCTACGGCATTACAAACTGGAGCGTTGTCTTTGCCCTCGATGCACGCACAGGCAAGCAACGATGGCGCTGGGATCCGGAAGTCAACCAGGCGGCGGTGCGGCCCAAGGTCTGCTGCGGCATCGTCAATCGCGGCATCGCTGTTTATCAGGGGAAGATCATCGCCCCTGTGATCGATGGAAGACTCGAGGCCCTGGACGCAGAGAGCGGAAAGGTCCTGTGGGAAGCTCGGGTCGCATTTCCGCAAGACAACTACACCATCACCATGGCGCCGCGAATTGCCAAAGGGAAGGTGATCATCGGAGTCAGCGGCGCCGAGTATCCCGTGCGGGGATTCTTTGCGGCCTACGATACGAATTCCGGCCAGATGGCGTGGCGCTTCTATACCGTTCCGGGCGATCCTTCGAAACCGTTTGAGAATGCTGCGATGAAGAAGGCGGCCGAAACATGGGATGGCGATTGGTGGAAGATGGGCGGCGGCGGCACGGTCTGGGACGGCATGGCCTATGACCCGGAGGCGGATCTTATCTATATTGGGACCGGCAACGCCGGACCGTGGCCCGAAAAGCTTCGCAAATCGAAAGGCAAAGACAACCTCTACGTATGTTCCATCCTTGCCGTCAAGCCGGATACCGGTGAGCTGAAGTGGTATTACCAGAATGTTCCCGGCGATTCGTGGGACTTTGACAGTGTCCAGCAGCTGATGCTGACCGACCTCATCATTAATGGGCTCACGCGCAAAGTGATCATGCAGGCCAACAAGAACGGCTTCTACTATGTACTCGACCGGGTCACGGGAGCGTTTATTTCCGCGCAGCCTTTTGCTCAAGTGACTTGGGCTAAAGGAATCGATCAGGAGACGGGCCGTCCGATCGTGAACCCAGAAGCCCACTACGACCAAAACGACGAAACCGTCACATTGGCCCCGGGACCTGGCGGGGCGCATAACTGGTCGCCGATGTCTTTCAATCCAAGTACGGGTTTGGTCTACATTCCGACTTCGACGAGCAGCACGGGCACCTTCACAGTGGATCCGAACTTTGTTTATAAGCCAGGCCAAACGAACTTGGGTATCGCTCGCGGTGGCCGCGGCGCCGGCGGCGGTGGTCCCGACGCCGGGGGCGCGGCTCCAGACACACAGCCCACTGCCCCGGCGCCGGCGCCAAACACTCGGCCTTCACCGCCCGCAATCGGACCGCCTCCTCCGGAGGGACAGCGCGGAATGCTGGTGGCATGGGATCCTGTCACGCAGAAGGAGCGCTGGCGTGCACCAGGTGGAGGTGGCATTGGCGGTGGCACGCTGACGACAGCGGGCAATCTCGTGTTTCAGGTCATTCCAGATGGACGCTTCATCGCGTACAACGCCGACAAGGGCGAGAAGCTTCTTGAAATTCAAACAAACTTGCGCGGAGGTATGGGGCCGCCAATCACTTACATCCTGGATGGCAAGCAATACATTTCCTTGATGGGAGGAACCGGCCCTGTTCCACCACGAGGCGGAGGTGGAATTGCCGCACCGCCGGCGCAAAGGAAACGCGGGCTAGAGGTAGAGAAGGTTTGAGAGAATTGCAGGGCAGCCGACGAAGCGTGAAGTTGAAGACATCGATGCTATCGCTACTGACCCAGAGTTCGAAAAAATATCCAAACTCCAGACCCCTCCTCGCGAGGAGGGGAATAATACTCCTTACTGCGTTCTTGTTCCTTCCCGCCGCCGGCGCACAGCAGACGGTCTCCCAGCAGCAGCCATTCACTATCAAGGTCGCTACACAGCTGGTTGTGGAAACCGTGGTAGTGAAGGACAAGGACGGGAAGAATATCGAAGGTCTGACGGAAACGGATTTCACCGTCACCGAAGATAACGTAGCGCAAACGATCAGCGTATTCGAATTTCAAAGTCTGGACGGCCCGCCAGCCGCGGCGCCGGCGGCGGCGCCGGTGAGTGCCGTCAAATCCGTAACCCCGGGTCAGATCTCACCGCCGCCTCCCGGCGACGCTCGATACCGAAATCGTCGCCTCCTCGCTCTATTCTTCGACATGATGACAACGCCTCCGCCGGATCAGCTGCGCGCGTTCCGTGCAGCCGACAAATTCATCCGGGCGCAGATGCAGACGCCGGACATGATAGCCATCATGACGTTTCAAAAGGGCGTCGTCAGCGTGCTACAAGATTTCACTGACGATCGAACTGCGCTATTGGAGACGCTCGCAAAACTCATGTACCCGGACGAGGATGACAGCAATGATCCGATCGGCGCATTTGGGCAGGATTCCGGGGAATTCAACCTCTTCAACACGGATCGCCAACTCGCCGCTCTTCATACTGCTGTGAGCATGTTGCGATCCTTGCCTGAGCAGAAGTCGCTCGTCTATTTCGCGAGCGGCGTCCGCTTGACCGGCGGTGATAACCAGGCGCAACTGCGCGCCACAATCAATGCGGCCGTTCGGGCGAACGTTTCGTTCTTTCCCGTCGACGCGCGCGGGCTTGTCGCGAGCGCCCCCTTGGGCGATGCGGGCCGGCCATCGCCGGGCGGAATTGGCGTGTTCTCCGGCACAACGGCAATGGCCCTCGTCACCGGTTTTCAACGATCGCAAGACACGCTGTACGCTCTTGCTGCGGATACCGGCGGCAAGGCGATGCTCGATAACAATGACCTTACTGCAGGAATTGTTCAGGCGCAACAAGCGATCACGAGCTACTATGTCATCGGTTACTATTCCACCAACTCCGCGCTCGATGGAAAGTTTCGCCGCATCAAGATCACCTTAAAAGAAACGCCATCTGCCAAATTGGATTATCGCCAGGGTTATTTCGCCGGCAAGACGTTCAACAAATTCGCGGCTGCGGACAAAGAACGCCAATTGGAAGAGGCGCTTATGCTCGGCGATCCGATTACGGATCTCACGATTGCAATGGAAGTGAATTACTTTCAATTGAATCGCGCGGAATATTTTGTCCCGATTACGGTGAAGATTCCAGGCAGCGAACTTGTTCTCGCTCGAAGTGGTGGCGCGGAACGCACTCTCATCGACTTCATTGGTGAAGTCAAAGATGATTACGGCACTACCATTCAGAACCTGCGGGACAAGGTCGACATCAAGCTCCGCGGTGAAACGGCCAGCGAACTGGCGAAACGGCCAATTCAATACGATACCGGCTTCACGCTGCTGCCAGGAAAGTACGTGATCAAATTTCTGGCGCGCGACGCGGAGACCGGCCGAATCGGCACGTATCAGACCTCTTTCGTCATTCCCAATTTGATGAAAGAGGAAAAACGCGTCCCCATCAGCTCGGTGGTCTTGAGCACCCAGCGTGTCGATATGAAAGAAGCGTTGTTCAACGCCGCCAAAGACAAGAGTGCCGGGGCGCAGGCGGCCAACCCCCTCGTTGTCGAAGGGCAAAAGCTGATTCCGAGCGTGACCCGCGTGTTCAGCAAGAGCCGTGACTTGTACGTGTACCTGCAGGCTTACGAGCGGTATGCAACGACCACGCAGCCACTGGTCGCTTTTGTGACGTTCTATCGCGGTCAGTCCAAGGCGTTTGAAACCACGCCGCTTCAAGTCGTGGACGGATTGGATCCGAGGTCAAAGGCGTTGCCGCTGAAGTTCAGCTTGTCTTTATCGAAATTGCCGCTTGGGGAATACAACTGCCAGGTGACGGTCCTTGATCCCACCGGACAAAAGGCTGCCTTCTGGCAGGCTCCCGTGATGCTGGTGCCGTAAGAGAGCGCAATGCCAAAGAAAGAAGCGATTAGAAGATGAGCTTCACGCCGAACTGAAGCCGGCGTGCGCCTCCGGACCCAAGAACGGGATTGGTGGCCGCCACGTCGGGAGTGGCACTGGTCGAGGGAGGTGAGGGGGAGGAACGGATCGGCAACAGATTCCAGAGGACAGTCAAACCATGGGACGGCGCCGATCGGGAGCGATTGCGATAGACTGAATGTATGATTCGAAAATGTCCTGCTTGTGGAAAGAGCAACCGCGTGCCTCCCGAGCATCTGGCAGATGCCGGGCGTTGCGGTGCGTGCAAGGCGGAACTCCCGCCGATTGCAGAGCCGATCGATACAGATCCGGAAACTTTCGACAGCATTGTCCGGGCGGCGCGCGTGCCGGTGCTCGTCGATTTCTGGGCGGAGTGGTGCGGACCATGTCGAATGGCTGCGCCGGAGGTAAAAAAGGTTGCCTCTGAGATGGCGAACCGCGCCATCGTCTTGAAAGTCGACACGGAGCGCTGGCCGGCCCTCGCGCAACGATACAACGTGATGAGTATTCCGAACTTTGTCGTTCTCAAGAACGGCGAGGTCGTCCTTCAACAGCCGGGATTGGTGGATCACCATCAGATGGCGTTATGGCTAAAGAAGGCGGCGTAGCTGGGATCGCCTGTTCCGGATACCAGCGCGCTTATGTTGAGGATTGGAAATTTGGGGACAAGAGCAGGCACGCAACGAATCACGTGCCTGCCGATCTGGCTACTTAATAACGACCACGTCCGCCGCGGTTACCGCCGCGATCGCCGCCAAAGTCGCGCTTAACCATTGGCTTGGCTTCATTGACGGTCAGAGCCCGCCCGGAGAATTCCTTGCCATTGAGCCCAGCGGCCGCCTTATCGGCGTCCTCTTCGGTCATCGTCACAAAGCCGAAGCCTTTCGACCGGCCCGTATCACGATCCGTGATGATGGTGACCGCTTCCACGGGTCCATACTGTGAGAATGCGTCAGTGAGATCGCTTTCCGTCGTTTGAAACGACAGATTTCCAACAAATAACTTTTTCGACATTTATTTACCTCGGTAAGGGAACTTCTTGTGCTTTGCGGCGGCGGGATCAAGAACAACCGACGACCGGCCAGACTCAGGAGCTTCCGAACATTAAATATATTTGGCGATTTGATTACCGCCAGTTTTAATTATACCCCATGGCCGCGATAATCCGACGACCTATTTTTCGGATTTTTCCCCAAAATTATCGGTGTTGAAACATTGTCGACCTTAACAGTTCATTATCATCAACCCGCCTTTCCCCGCGCCGGCGCTATGGTGCCCGGGCTGATACGCTTTAGCTCGTTAAAAGTCGAAGCGGAGTCCGAACTGCACGGTTAAGGGTATGCCCACCGGCGGCCCAAAGCCTGGACCAAAAAGAGAAACCGGTTGCAAGAAGCCGCCCTTTGACGTGGCATAGCTCGCACCGCGCTTATTGTTGAAGGATAGATTTTCTACATTGAACAGGTTGTAGAAATTGGCGTAGCCGTTGAGCTTGACTTTCTCACCGATCCTGAAGACTTTGCCGGCACGCAGGTCCGCCTCGAAGAAACGACCGGTGTGTTCTGTGATATTCCCCGAGGAATCGACAAGAAACCCTCCACGCTGACTATTCACCTGGACCTGTGTGCATCCGGGCCTTATCGCCGAAGGAGGGATTGCTGTGTTTGCCACGATGGCCCGGAGAACAGCTTTGGGATCCGTACCAGCGCAGAGCCGGTCAACGCCATCTTGAGCTGCAGTTCCGCGCCCATCACCATCGATGTCCGAACCGGCGTTCGCCGAATAGGGCCGGGCACTGGCAATTTGGATGATCGGTGCAAGCTGTATGCCACCTGGCAGGTCGAAGACGCCGCTGGCGACAACGCGATGCCGCTCGTCATTTCGGGTAGGACCGAACTCCTCGGGTTTGAACTGGTTTTCAGGGGCGATTCGCAAGGCGCTACTGCTGTAAGAAGCCACCGGCTGCCCGCCCCACGACCTGGAATTCGATAATACATAGCTCACCGAATAGAGCATGCCTCGCATGCGGCGGCGAACCTGAGTCGTCCAACTGTCAAACCGCGAGCGATTCGTAGCCCCATACATGATAATGTCGGCGAACCGGCCAGCGCCAATTCCGGAATCCGCCAGAGCCTTATCGAAGTACCGTGTGCCGGTCTGACCCAAACACGGCGCCGCGCTGGAGTTCCCGCCGTAGGCCGGATCGCAAATGGTCCTCATTCGCGGATTGACGTTCAACACACGCGGCTCGTGAATGCCAAGGTTGTGGACGTAGTCGCTGGAAACGGACCAGGTTCTGCCAACCTCGCGGTCGAAGCCAACGGAGACTTTCTGACTGTAGGGGTCTTTCATGTCCGGAGGGATGATCCTTCCGGTGCCGCCGAACGCCAGACTCGTTGTCGTCGTTCCAGGCGGCGGAGTGGGCAATGGATCCACACCGTATCTAAATGTTGCCAAATCTCCCACGCCCACGCTTCGGTTGGAGAGATCCAGAACGGTCTGATACAGGGTTGCATTGGACTGTTGTTGCGAGAATAAGGTCAGGTTTTGGAAGACCTGATCGTAAAAGATCCCGTAACCGCCTCGAATCACCATCCGGCCGTCACCCTTCGGATCGTAAGCGAATCCCACGCGTGGCTGGAACTCCAGAAAACTTGGAGTCGTGCGAGCCAAAGCATTGTCGTTTCCGGCAAGCGCTTGCGCGCGCGGATCATTGAGTCGCTTGAGAACTTGCATCGTGCGGTTGTTCGTCTGAGCCGGCAGGATGCCGATGTTGGCGTCCCAACGTATGCCGGCGTTGAGTGTCAAATGGCGTGTGATCGCATAGTCGTCCTGGAAGTAGAAAGCTAACTGATGCCCCGCAGGCTGTCCGGTGTCTCCGGCGCCGGTGCTGTAAACGATCTCCGATACGGCGCCGGGCGTGGCAAAGCCCTGCGGATAACTGCCGTTCAGGTTGTTCTTGATCGTCAATGGGTCGTCGAAAAAGAATACGTGGTACCCGCTGGCGTCGAAGAAGAAAAACCCGCCTAATTTAGCTCGAATGTAGTTTGTGCCGAACTTCATCGTGTGCTTGCCCGCGATCCACGAGAAGTCATCGCGAAACTGGAACTTTCGCTGGGTGGTCTTTTGCGGCACATTCACGTTGGCGCCGGTCTGCACGGACGGAAAGTCGAGCAGAGGCTTGGTGGTGACACTCAGAATCTCATTGGTGAAGTCCTGGAAGTGGAACGAGAACACATTCAACTTGGTGGAGCTGAATGTGTAGCTGTGATTGGCGACCAAGCTGTAAAACTTGTTATCGTTCGTATTGCCGCCAGTTAGATCCGCAGGTTTGCCAGGGTCAAATTGATCGTTAGGTGAATGATAATTTTGCTGCGAATACCGGTAAAACATGGACTGCCGATCGTTGATGTGATGATCTATCTTGATGCTGTACAACGTATCGTCATAAGGCGTAGGGATCGTGGATGCTGCGGTTACTCCGGGGATCGCCGCAATCTGCGGCAGCCGCGCAGGATTTATGAGGACATCTTGCCGTTCTCGAAAGCGTTCTACCGAGCCAAAGGCGAAAAGCCGGTCTCTCACGATCCGGCCGCCGATGGATCCGCCGAACTCTTCGCGATCATATTCGGGCTTGGGGTCCGTCGTCTGTTTTTCAAAGAAGTCCCGCGCGCGAATCGATTGGTTGCGGAAATTCAAAAAGCCCGACCCGTGGAGGTCGTTGGTTCCGGACTTGGTGACCACGTTAATCACGCCGCCCACGGCTCGACCGCTTTCTGCCGTCCAGCGGTGCTGCAACACTTGGAACTCCTGAATTCCTTCGTAGGCAAAGTTCTGGAGCAAACCGCCGACCACGTTATCTTTGTCATCGCCACCATCCACGTTCACATCCAGCTGCCGGCCGTCGCCCCCATTCATGGCAATGTTTCCGACGCGAGCCTTGGTCGGATCGAAACTACCCGCGGGACGCGCTTCGGGCATAATGGCAGACAGATTGGCAAATGTGCGATTCAGGAGAGGCAGATTTTGAACCTGGTTCGGTGTGACGATGCCGCCAAGCTCTGACGTTGTTGTTTCGACCAGAGGCGCTTCACCGCTCACTGAAATCTCCTCGGTGATTTGGCCGGGTTTTACCTCAAAATTCAGCGTCGGCTTGGTCCCGACATTCAATTCAAGGTCCTGGACAAGCGCCTTACCGAAGCCTCGAGCCTCGACCGTCACGTCATACTTGCCGGGCGGTAACTGAGCAATGATGAAAACACCTGTGGCGTCTGTTACTGCGGCGCGGCTGAACCCGGTGCCTTTGTTAACCGCGGTGACCGTTGCTCCGGGTACAACACCACCTTGCGTGTCTACGACCCGGCCTGTGATGTCCCCAGTTGTCACTTGAGAAAACCCAGGAAAAATAGAGAGAGCGAACACAACAAGAAGCGTCGTGAAAACGACGTGCGGAACTTGATGGTAGAGTTTCATAGGAATTCCCCCCTCAGTTGAGAAACAGTCGAAAAGCCTACCAAAGAACTTGATCAACACGAAAGAGTTCCTTCTGCTAATTTCTGCTAAGGCAAACCAAATCCTAAGCGATGCTATCCCTGCGGAGTCTTCGATGGCAAGCCGCGACGACGCCAGCCTATCTGACCAATCTTCTCGGCAATGTATGATCAATGTGCGATGTCTCAGACGATCTTGCTTTCATATAATCTATTGGGGTAAAGTCCCACGCAATCGATTAAGAAAGACGCCCGTGAGGAGCCGACAAGCTTGAGTTCGACAACTTTTCAGAAGGTGGAGCCCGTCTCCAAGAAAGCGCGCGTGGTGGCTTCGCTGAAGAACGCCATTCTTTCCGGAGCGCTTCAGTCGGGTGAACAAATTGTTGAAGGGAAAATCGCGCAACAGTTCGGCGTGGGACAAGGATTGATTCGGGAGGCGTTGATCGAGCTCGAGCACCAGGGCTTTGTGCAGCGCACGCCGTTCACTGGCACTCAGGTTCCGAAGCTCGGCCTTGTGGATGCGGAACAGATCTTCGATATTCGCATCGAGTTGGAACCCCTCGCCTTCGCGCTCACCGGGCAGAAAGCCAGTCCGGAACAACTGACTGAGCTAGGCGAGTTGGCAACCAAGGCAAAGGAAGGCGCGGAGTCCGAGAATCTGGATCTCTTTTTCGATAGTCATTTAGCTTTCCGACGCAAAGTTTGGATGCTGTCGGGAAACAGGTATCTCGAGCAAACACTGGAACGCCTCGTTGTTCCTCTGTATGCGCTTTACCTGATAAGAGGGAGTTTCAACCGCGGTGGACTCCGCCAGACGGTCATCGACTGCATCGAACATCAGGAAAAGATCATGAAGGCCTTTCATCGCGGAGACGTCCCGGAAGCCAAACGCGTCGTGCGGGAGTTTCTGGTACGGATGAAAGAAAACCTGGGAACCAAGCTTTTGCCCACCACTTAACTGTCCGCTTAGCCGCCGAACAAATGGCAGCGTAATCGATTTGCGATACGTTATCGTACTTACAAGCCGCGGATCGATCCGCTAGTCCGAAGAGAGCTTGAAAACTATGGAATCCTGCAGGGTACCGATCAGAAATTTTCCGGATCCGGTTTTGGACACACCGCGGGCCGGTATGCCCACCGAACAGAGGGCTGTTCTCGCAGGCGGTTGCTTTTGGTGTGTGGAGGCGGTGTTCAAGGAATGGAGTGGGGTACGTTCAGTTCGAAGCGGTTATGCGGGCGACAGCGCGGCGACCGCCAACTATCGGACTGTCTGCGGCGGCAACACGAATCATGCGGAAGCTATCGAGATCCGATACGATGCCAGCCAGACGACTTTCGGACAGCTGCTGAAGATTCACTTCTCGGTCGCCCATGATCCAACTCACCTCGACCGGCAAGGAAATGACGTGGGACGTCAATATCGCTCCGCCATTTTTGTTGCCGACGATGAGCAGCGCCGTGTAGCGGAAGCCTATATTCGCCAGCTTAACGAAGCCAAGGTGTTCACGAGTCCGATTGTGACGACTATCGAGCCGCTGGAGGGATTTTACGTCGCGGAGGACTACCACCAGGACTACGCAGCGCGGAATCCCGGTCAGCCCTACATCATGTCCGTGGCACAACCCAAGGTGGAGAAGCTCCGGAAAAATTTTGGAGATCGATTGAAGAAGTGAGAACGATGTTAAAAGCCGAACTCGATTGCAGCTTTGAATGCGGCTCTCGATGATCTGAACGCGGGTTAAAGACCGCGACTAAGATGCGCTACTTTTCGATGGGCCTGATGTTTTGCAAAAGGTTGTAGAATGGCGCCGTGACGAACCCGTGGGCGCGCTTCGAGCAGATGCGGTCGATCCTGATCGAGCGGAATCGGTTTTATCGTGACGGCCTCACGAAAGCGAAAACCTTTGCTGAACTTCCCTTTACAACAAAGGAAGAACTTCTTGAAGATCAGGCGTTTAACCCTCCGTTTGGAAGCAACCTGACCTACCCGATCGAGAACTACGTCCGCATCCATCAGACCTCCGGGACTGCCGGCACGCCGCTTCTCTGGCTGGACACACAGGAAAGCTGGGATTGGTGGCTCCGATGTTGGGGGGAAGTTTACCAAGGCGCCGGCGTGCGACCGGGTGATCGTGTTTATGTTGCCTTCTCGTTTGGTCCATTCATCGGGTTCTGGGCGGCGTTCGAAGGCGCGCAACGAATCGGCGCGATGGTGATACCGGGTGGTGGGCAGTCCTCCGAGCAGCGCCTTCATGCCCTTTTTGAACGTCAAGCTACGGTTCTGGTTTGCACGCCTACATACGCATTGCGGCTGGCGGAGGTGGCGCATCAGCAATGCCTCGACCTGGCTCGCGGTCCGATCCGCATTACGGTTCATGCGGGCGAACCTGGCGCCGGCATTCCCGAAACGAGGCGTCGAATTCAGGAAGCGTTTGGAGCCCGAACTTTCGATCACGTCGGAATGACCGAAATGGGAGCCTACGGTTTCGAGTGCGAGGCGCAGGCGGGTCTACACATCAATGAGGACGAATTCATCGCGGAGATGATTGATCCGGAGACGCTTCTTCCCGTAGAACCGGATCGTAAGGGCGAGCTGGTTCTGACGAATCTCGGCAGAATCGGAATGCCGCTGATTCGTTATCGAACCGGGGACCTGGGTCTCCTTTCGCGCGAGCCTTGCTCTTGCGGCCGCGCCTG
>QHXC01000644.1 GCA_003222815.1 Acidobacteriota bacterium
GGGGTATTGGCCCTGGTACACCATGTACGTGGTCTCGCACCAGCAGGAGATCCAGAACTTTCCGCTGACACAGGGAGAGAACAACGCCAACATTCCCCAGATCGAGCTTGAGAAGCTGCAGTCCATCATCACTGCTGACGGCCAGATCATGATCCAGGAGATGAGCATCACCATTTACAAGAAGGCTGATCCCACTGCTGTCGAGCGCTACTATATCCAGCACCAGGAGGGCGACAGGCAGAACCTCGCGATCAACCTCGACGGCCTTGTCCGCACCTACCTGCAGACCAAGACCAAGGCGTACATTGAATCGCACCAGCCGCAGATCGGTCAGGAGGTCAGGGACTACATCAAGAGCTTCCGCGCAGGCGGCGAGCCCATCATGGACAATGAAGGCCACATCGCCGGCTTCAAGGGCGGCATTTCCCTCGAAGAGGAGTGGGGCGTTGATATCGCCGATGTGACGCCGAGGAGGCTCACGCTTCCGAGCACTGTAGCAGGAGCGCAGGTCGAGGCGCAGCAGATCATCAAGGCAGCCCAAACGCAGTATGATTCTGCGCAGAACGAGGCTGACAGGCGCGAGTCAAAGCTTCGCTCGATGGAGAAACTGAGTGAAGCTGTCGGCAGCAACAACGACGCGGCGAACTACCTCACCTCGCAGATCCTCAATGACCTGCTTGAACAGACGCCGTCGAAGAACATCGGACGCATCACTGTGCTCAACGGTCTATCTGGAAGTGATCAAGCAATCATCAGCCGACAAGGCGTGCTGCTAGGGAAGTAGAGTTTCTTTTTTCTACGTCGAAGCGGGACCCCTGAAAACGGCTCGGTCAGCGTTAGACGTCGATGACGGGTCCAGGGGGAAGAGATGGCGGCATCCTGGCCTGTTGACGCTTGCGAATGGCCACAACAATCGCCACACATCCCGTCCACGTTGGCAGCATATCGGCAACCGGCAAGAACTCCAGGGCAAAGGTCGGCAGCAACAAGGGATGGAACCCGATGAGCCGCCATATCAGGATCATCGCCGTCACATCGAGCAGTTCATCGGCGAACGCCCACCCGAAGGGACCCAGGAGAAATTGGAGCAGATCGGTCGTCACCGCGACGGCGTAAGCGAACCTCACGCGCTTTCGTGTGAGAACGGGTGATTGGAATATCTCGAGGAATGGCTTAAACACTTGGGAAACGAGCCCGACCCGCCCGCCGCTGCCGCGTACCAATGCCACCATCCTCCGGCCACGCCGAAGGACGGTGGCTCGGTCTTACTTGCCGATCACCAGAATCGAAAACGAACCTGGTACCGGTGTGCCCTGCGCCCCTCGGCCTCCGCCAGGCGGTGGCGGCGGCGCCGGCCCGCGCTCAAGGCTCATGGTCAGGATGTGGTTCGTCTTGCTGTCGAACGTCACCGTCCGGGCGCCATTCATCGTCTGAAGATTCTGCTCGACTTCAAAACTCGTCGGGCTCTTCTCCTTGACGACGGTCAGCGTGCCATTGCCATGCGTGCTGAAGGCTTGCATCGTCGCCGGGTTGAACACCGCGCCGTCGGAGCCGCCAGCGAGCGGCAGGCTCGTGAGGATCTTGCCGTCATCGGCACTCAGAATCACCATCATCGGTTGCGGCGGCTGCGCCGGCGGATTTCCCGAGTTCGCGCATGCCGCGAAGAGCACATGATTCTTCACGTCCAACGCCAGCCCGTTGCACCTGCCCTTGTCCCCAAAGGGGTAGTGCGCGATCGCCTTCATCGTCTTTACGTCGACGGCCGTGACGCTGCCCTGCGCGTCCTGCATGACGACATACAGCATGCCTTTGCCGTCGGCCACGCCCTGCTCCGGCACGCCGCCCAGATCGATCGTGCCGAGCACAATGCCGTCCGGCTGGGCGGCGCCCACATCGATCTGCTTGATGAGCTTCAGCGTCTTGGTGTCGAACATAGAGACCGGCTTGCTGCTCGAGAAGCCGTGGCCTGACTTCGGGTCGACCGCCACACCGTTCCCTCCGGTGCCCGGAATCTCGCCGATCGGCTCGAGCGTGTCGAGGTTGAAGACTGTGATCCGGCCCGGCACTGCGGCCACGGCAGGTGCGGTGTCCGTCGCCGGAATCGCTCGCGTGCCACCACGCGGAATGTACAGCCGGCGGCCGGCGACGTCGGCATAGATATAGTCAAAGCCGCCCTCTCCGCCGACCTTAGCCGTCTTGAGCACCTTGTACGGGCCGACTTGTTGAGCCAACCCGATTGGCGCGAACGTCGCGATTGCCACTGCAAGCACTAAGCAAAATCGTCGCATTAAAATTCTCCTGGAACGAGTATAGCCCAGGCAAAGGCTCATCGAACCAACTTCGACCTAGTAAGCCGTTTTGACCCCGGCAGTCCGGATCAGCAGCAAAGCAATTTTCAATTTGAACACTTCTTCAGGCAGGCCTGTGCTGACCTGGGCGCTTGGTGCGAGGAGGCACGTAGTGGAACCGAACTAGATAGATATTCTCACCTTTACCGTGCTGCGCGACTTTAAGCAGATCGAGGACACCCAGGAAACCCGACTCTCGCGCCAACTCTGGAGTGATATCCGGAAAACCGATCGGAGTGATCGAATCCACCTCGATCTCACCCTCTTCCATACTGTACCTGGCACCCACTTTGACATCGGGCTGCGTCCATATCCGAACGCTGCAAGTAATTTCTCCGCGACGAACTCCCTCGCGCAAACGCTTGGTGAAGACCATGAGGAGAGTTTACAACCGGCAGAGGACGGAAGGTAGCTGCCCTTGCTGCGTCGGTCTGAGGGGCCAAAAAACGTGCCCTTCTCACAATCGTTGTCTTGCGCCTCGCCGGAGATCTTTAATAATTTCCCGGCTCGCATTAGCGCCAGGGGCGCCCGTCACGCCGCCTCCTGGGTGTGTTCCGGCGCCGCAGAGATAGAGACATTTGATTGGAGTTCGGTATTGAGCCCAGCCAAGGATGGGGCGAAAGGCGAAGAACTGATCGAGTGAGTGCTCCCCATGAAAAATGTGGCCGCCCGTGAGGCCGTATGTTTGCTCCAGATCGAGCGGCGTAAGGATCTGGCGGTGAACGATCAATTCACGGAGGTTTGGCGCGAAGGCGGAAAGCGTATTAACGACGGTATCGCCGAACTGTTCACGCTGCGAATTCCAGTCGCCACTCTTCAGTTCATAGGGGGTGTACTGGACGTGGATGGACATCACGTGCGCGCCTTTCGGGGCGAGGGATGTGTCGACGAGCGACGGAATGGCGACATCCATGTAAGGCTGTGGGGAAAACTCACCGTACTTGGCTGCATCGAAGGCACGTTCGAGGTAGTCGATGCTCGGGCCAATGTGGATTCGTTCCGAGATCTCCGAAAAATTCGGCAACCCCGACAAGGCCAGGTTCACTTTGGCTACCGATCCTGTACATCGGTAGTTTCGGACTTTCATCAGAAAGTTCGGATCCAGAGCAGCCGGATCTACCAGCTTGAGGAACGTGTGCCGGGGATCGGCACTGGATACGACCGCAGTCGCGGGAATCTCTTCTCCGCTGGACAGTACCACACTCGTGGCCTGCCCATCCTTCACGCGAATGCCCGTGACGGCCGCATTTTTACGAATACGAACGCCTGTGGCCGTGGCAGCCTTGACCAGCGCTTCCGTGATCGCTCCGGCGCCGCCCTTCGCAAACAAGGCGGGAGCGATGGCATACCCGTCGGCCGCCGCCTGCAGCAGGACTCCCAAGCTGGTTCCCGCCGACCATGGTCCGGCAAATGTGCCGAAGATTCCACGCGCAGCGATCGTTGCCCGCAGCAAACCGCTCTCGAACCATTCCGAAACCAGGTCCGCCACGGCCATCGGCGCCCAACGTAAAAGCCGATAAGCATCCTTCTTATCCAAATCCCGGAATTTCAACCCGAGCTTGCCGATATTCAAATAATCCTCGATTTTGAGATGGTCCATGTCCGGTGGCGTCATAGACAAGAGAGGCGCGGCAACGCGCCGGACTTGAGCGAGGTTTCGGTGAAATTCCACGTATTTTTGCGCATCGTGGCCAGAAATCCGCACCAACTCACCCACGGTACGCCCATGATCCTGGCAGATGTGAAGCGAGCGGCCTTCCGGATTCAAAGCCAGGACGCGAACTTCCGGACTGATCATCGCAAGTCCGCGTTTCTCAAGCTGCAGTTCGCCCGCAATGCGCCAGAACAAGGAACTGACCGTATGGGCAACTGCCGGACATCGAAATCCGGGCGTCAACTCCTCGGTGACTGTCGCTCCGCCAACGACAGCCCGGCGCTCCAATACCAGAGGAGCAAACCCGGCCCTGGCCAGATAAGTCGCTCAAGATCTTCCGCGCCGCATTCAGCCCGGACGCTCCCATAATGCCGCCACCCGGATGTGTGGCCGAGCCGCACATGTAGAGGTTGCGAATCGGCGTGCGATATTGCGCCCAACCCGGCACGGGCCGGAGGAAGAACAACTGCTCCAGTGTCAGCTCACCTTGGAAAATGTTGCCTTCAGAGAGACCGAATCTGCGTTCGATGTCGAGCGGTGTCAGCACCTGGCGGTGCAAGATGATGTTGTGGAGGTTTGGCGCGAAGTCGGCCAGGGTATTGATAACCGTATCGCCGAACTCCTCGCGCTTCTCATCCCATGTCCCTTCCTTCAAGTGATAGGGGGCGTACTGAACGAAGCAGGACATCACGTGCTTGCCCGGTGGTGCGACGGATGGATCGGTCAGGCTCGGAATAACGATGTCGATGTAAGGACGCCGCGAGAACCGGCCATATTTGGCGTCATCGTAGGCTCGTTCCATGTACTCGACTGTGGGAGAAATCGAGATGGCGCCTCGAAGATGTGGCCCTGCGCCGGGAAGGCACGTGAAGTCGGGCAGTCCATCGAGAGCGAGGTTCACCTTTCCGGAGGAGCCACGAAATTTGTATCGGTGGATGTCGTCCACGAAATCGCCGGGCAGGTTTCCGGGCCCCACCATTTTGATAAATGTCAATCGCGGGTCGACACTCGAAGAGACCACCTTTGCTCGGAACTCATCACCATTCTCCAGAGCGACTCCGGTGGCTTC
>QHXC01000645.1 GCA_003222815.1 Acidobacteriota bacterium
GTCTTCCGCTCGATCCGGACGATTTTCCTGCCGACACTGCTGTGGGGCGCGAGCTTTCCATTGGCAATGGCCAGCGCGGCTGCGGAAGGAGAAGATCCGGCGCGGCTCTCCGGAGAGATATATGCGGCCAACACGGCCGGTTCCATTGGCGGTGCGCTGGCGTTTAGTCTGATATTGATCCCCGCTGTGGGTACAAGAGCCTGCGAACAATTGTTGATCGGCCTCGCGGCATCGGCCGCAATCGTTGCGATCGCGTCCCATGCCTGGATGATGCGGACGCATTTACAAGCGACTCGGCTGCGCTCGGCGATAGCATTGGCGGCAACGTTGGCAGGCGGAGTCGTGGTGTCATTCGGGCTGATTTCGACCGTTTCCGATGTTCCCTGGCAGGTCATTGCATACGGCCGGCGCGTCGCACCGATTTTGCGCGGTCTCGATTTATCGGCAGAAGCCAAGCCCCTTTTTGTAGGCGAAGGGATGAATTCGTCCGTGGTGATTACCGACCGCGGTGGCCAGCGATTCTTCTATGTCAGCGGCAAGTCTGAGGCTTCGTCGGCACTGCTCGACATGCGCCTGCAACGCATGATGGGACACCTGCCGGCATTAATCCATCGGCAGCCACGCTCGGTCCTTGTCGTGGGATTCGGCGCGGGTGTCACCGCAGGATCGTTCGTGCAATATCCGGATGTGGAAAGCATCGTCGTTTGCGAACTGGAGTCGATGATTCCGCCGGCCTCCGATGAGTTTTTCAGCACGCAGAATTATCACGTGCTACGCGACCACCGCACCCGAATGATCTACGACGACGCCCGGCACTTCATCTTGACCACACCAGAGAAGTTCGATCTCATCACAACGGATCCCATCCATCCTTGGGTGAAAGGCACGTCCGCACTCTATTCAAAGGAATATTTCGAGCTTGTCCGCAGTCACTTGAATCCGGGTGGGGTCGCCGCGCAATGGTTGCCGCTGTACGAGAGCGACGAAGAAACAGTCAAGACACAGTTGGCCACGTTCTTCGATGTCTTTCCTGACGGCACCGTTTGGAGCAATTACCTGAACGGCGATGGCTACGATCTCGTGTTGCTCGGCCGCCTGGAGACATCTCCGATTAATATTGACGAGATACAGAAGCGCCTGGACGACACCAAGTACTCTGGTGTGTTGAGTTCGCTTACCGAAGCCGAATTCGATTCCGCTTTCGATCTCATCGGATCGTACGCGGGCCGCGCCTCCGATCTCGCGCCAACGTTATCTGGCGCTGAGATCAATCGGGATTTAAACATGCGCTTGCAATACGTCGCCGGATGGGGATTGAACTCGGTGTCCTCTGCACAGATTTACCGTGAGCTTCTGTCGTATCGAAAGTTTCCAGAAGACTTGCTGACCGGCACCGGCGAGCGTATGGATGCGCTGCGTGAGGTGCTCGGGCGCCGGCATCGCACGTTCTGAGGGAACATGGTCAAGCTTCTCTACAGCTTGTTTCTGTCTGCGCAAATAATATGTACATTGGCGAGCACCCCCTCTTCCTATAACGCTTACCTCGATCAACGCCCGACGGGCGACGCAATGGAACTGGCTGGAACAGTAAATGCCGCGCTGGTTTCGATGTGCCGCCCCAATTGCCCCGCGCTTGCCATGTTCCGTAACTCGACTGCGGCGAATGTGATGCTGGTCACGGACGCCGGGCGCACGAAAATTTTGTACAAACCGGAGTTCTTTACGTCCGTTTACGAAAGCTACGGAGACGGCGGAATCCTTGCAATTCTTGCTCACGAAGTGGGTCATGCGATTGATGCAGTAGCGCCGCCACACTGGATGAAGAGCGGATGGGCACCCGAGCTACGCGCCGACGCGTGGGCCGGGTGTGCATTCGCGAAGATGAATCTCAGCGGGAGCGCTTTGAAGTCCAGTCTGATGACGCTTTCGAAATATCCTTCGCCTACGCACCCCAATTGGGCGACACGCCTGCCAGTTCTACGAGCCGGTTACACGCAATGCGGCGGAGACGGCGCAAGTTTTGATAAAGCGAGTTTTTGAAATCCTCAGAACGTCAAGCGTGCCACAACCTGACCCGACCGCGGCTGCGAGCCCGCTCCATTGACCCAATTGACGTATCCGTAGCCGCCGGTCAACCGGCCCTGAAAGTCCTTGGTCGTGGGCGCGGCAGGATTGGCGCCGACCAATATTCCAGCAGTGCCGCTGAGCTTTAAGGGCTCTGGACTGGTCAAAAACAGACGGTTAAACACATTGTAGAAATCCGCTCGGACCTCGAACTTGACGTTCCGTTCGCGGTTCACGAAAAAGTTGCGGCCCAGGCTCATCGATTCCGACGGCTGCCGCTGCCAGCGGTAGTCGTTGAGGTACGGCGCCGAGGTTCCGAAGTGGCCTGGAGCCGCATCGACCCAAGCGTTCGGGTTCAACACAAGATCCTTGGTCGGATCGATGCAATGGCAGTTCGGGTCTTTCAATAGCAGAGGCTGGCCGGGAACTCGATTGAATAACGTCGTTCCTCCGCCCCACAAGGCGGGGTTGTTTTCCGGTCCACGGCCCAACTGTCTTAGGAG
>QHXC01000646.1 GCA_003222815.1 Acidobacteriota bacterium
CTTCCTTCTCAATCCCAATAAATCGCCGGTGTTCCTGTACGGCAGCTAAGGCTGTCGTACCACTGCCCAAAAAACAGTCTAAGACGACATCACCGGGATCGGTCAGCAGTCGAATGGTTCGGCGGGGTAGTTCGATTGGGAACTTGGATTCATGATCGTTATTGGCTCTGACCGATGGAAAAGCCCAGACCGCACGCGATCCCCAGTGAGTCCATTCTTCTTTAGTTAATCTCGAACGATCAACGGTCGTGATTCCTGGCTTCCAGAAGAAATATAGGTACTCGAATTCATCAACGGAACGGTAGGACAACGTGTGCCACCGGCCATTTTCCCATGCCGCATCTTTAACCCATACACGCCGATCATAGGGGTAAAATCCGGCCGACAGCCCCCACTCTTCGACGAGACCGCCAACTATTTTTACCCTAGTCTGTGCCTCGTATTTTCCGCCGCGGATGTTGTTTCCATTTAAACGTCGGTCGACTGTTTGCTCGCTACAGCCGAGTAACGAAGCGATTTGGTAACGATTCATATCGGGATGTTCCCGGATCGCACCTAACACATCCTCGATTGAAATCTTAGAACGCCTCCGGCTGACGTTATCTGCCTGGATCTTGGGCATCGATGAGTCGCTGAAACAAAGAATATCGGCAATGTTGATGACGAGAAATCCTCCAGGTTTAATGATTCCGAAATGGAGCTGAACGGTTGTACGCAGCAATGATTGCCAGTGGTCGAATGTCAAATGGCATTCGTACTGTTTTCCGACAAAATACGGTGGTGACCATACGCTTAGCGCAATAGAGTCTGGCTTGATTTGTGGCAGCAATTGTAGGGCATCGCCTTCATAGATGTTGTTTGGGTTTAAGAACGAAGTGGATCGGGATGCTTTTAATCTTGAGATTGCATGCGGTGCAGGCGCTAGTTGTTCTCTTAAATGTTGCGGTAGGCGATCAAAATTGATTCGAGGCTTCTGACGTGCGCTCATAAGAGGTACTTTCTTTGTGTGATAGGCGCCGCAAAAAAGGCACTCCCAGAGTGGCGATAGTGTAGGACGATTTAGGTCCAGGCCAATCTCCGAAATCTACGAATCGTGCTTGAAGTTTTCCATCCAATTCTGATAGCCTCCTCCGCTTTCCGGCCCACGCAAATTCACAGGAATCGGAATCCGGGAGATAAAGATGCCAGAAATCCTCGCCAGTGAAATTATGGCGACTGCCGGTGCTAGAGAACTCTACGACGGTGAAGTCGTTGTCGTCGGCCTTGGATTGCCCCAGGTGGCCAGTGTGCTCGCCAAACGGACGCACGCGCCGAGGCTCAGTGCTCTACTGGAGATTGGTGTGATGAATATGAGCCCGATCGATACTGCGGTGGGCCTGGCTGATCCTCGGATTTGGTACCGGGCAACGTGCTGGAGCGGCTTTCTGGATGTCATGGGGATGAATGTACATCGTGGCGTGGTCGACGTAGGTTTTCTCGGGGCTCTGGAGATAGACCGTTTCGGCAACATCAACACAACGCTCTTGAAGGAGGACTCCGGAAAAGTGCGCTATTTTAACGGCAGCGCCGGCGGAAACGATATTGCCTCGCTCGCCAAGCGCGTGATCATGATTATGCGGCATGAAAAGCGCAAGCTGCCGGACGCTGTGGCCCACCTCACGAGTCCCGGATTTGTGGGCGGACGCAGCCGCCAGGAATTGGGCTTGCGCGGAGGAGGTCCGCACCGCGTCATCACCGATATGGCTGTGCTGGGTTTCGATCCTGAGACTCATTCGGCTATGCTGCTCTCCTTGCATCCGGTGGTTCGATTGGAAGACGTGGTGGAAAATACGGGCTTTCCCCTGCACATCCCCAAGCAGGTTCCTATTACGCCGCTTCCCACCGCGGAAGAGCTGCGTCTTTTGCGCGAAGAGATCGACCCCGAAGGCGTTTACTTAAGGTAAGAAGTTAGGAATTAAGGGGACAGTGACCGAATTCTTGAACTTCAGAATTCGGTCACTGTCCCCTTAATTCCTATCGCGGAGGAAGAATCGTGATCTATGACATCGAACTCAATTCGGCTGCGCATTACCCGGTTGCGGGAATCGTGGACTTGTCGCCGTCGATTGAACAGGCCGGCTTTGGCGCGTTCTGGAAAGGCGAATCCAACAGCACCGACCCCATCGTCATGCTGTCGGCGGTAGCGAGCCGGACGAAGACGATCAAGCTGGGCACGGCGATCTACCATATATACGGCCGCAGCCCGGTGACGCTGGGAATTCAATCCGCGACGCTGCAGGACCTCTCGGGCGGCCGATTGCTGCTCGGACTCGGCGTGGCCAACAAAGCGATCGCCGGCTGGCATGGCGGCGTGTTTGACCGGCCTTTAAAACGAGCGCGCGAATATATCGACATCGTGCGCAAAGTCGCCGCCGGCGAACGGGTCGAATACGAGGGCGAGATCTATCAAACCGGCAAGCGCTTTCAGCTATCGTGGAAGCCGAGTCATCCCAATCTGCCGGTTTATCTCGCCGGCCTCGGGCCGCAGATGACCAAGCTCGTCGGCAAGATTTCCGACGGTGTGTTCAGTCGCGCGTGTCGCTCAATCCGGACAAAAATCTGGCGCGCGCAAAACTGCGCCAAGTGTTGACTTTTTACAACATCGCCGATCACTACAGCGATATGCTGCGCGGCATGGGCTTCGAGAAGGAAGTTAACGCGATCCACGAGGCCTTTCAAAAAGGCGGCTTCAAAGCGGCGATGGGCGCTTTGACGGATGAATACATGGACAAGCTGCCGGTCGTGCCCGCCAGCGACGTAAAGGAAATTAAAGAAAAGATGAAAGCCTTCGAGGAAGCCGGGGTAACCCGTATGGTCATTCCCTATGTGCCGGTCACCGAACCAGTCGTCGAGGATGCGCGGCGTTTTCTCGAAGCGTGGGGGCGGGGATAGCGCGCTCAAATGGCGGTTCAAGGTTCAACGTTTGAATCGGATCGATGACGGCAGAATCTTGTTCGCCAAACTTTGAACATTGAACCTGAAACATTGAAGCGAAATTTTTACAGGAGGAAAAATTTCCATGTGTGATTTTGCTGCAGACGCCAAGGCCGCCGAAGAGTTGATGGTCGGCCGCACGTTGACCGTCGCGCGGGTGCGCGAGCTCAACGCCAAGGATTATTTTTATCAGATGCTGAAAGACAACCCGGAGATGCTCAAGATTTATCCCGGGATTGAAAACGAATTGCTTCACGGCGCAATCGATTGCCATATCCACGCCTTTCCGGACTTCGTGCATCGCTCCCAGGACATGATTCAGATCGCCATCGAGGCGTCGAAGACCGGCATGCGCGCCATCGCGTTCAAAGATCATTGGAATATCAGCGCGACCTCCGCGTATTTAACCCAGCGCCACATCGACGACATGATCGCGCGCGGCGAATTGACCCACCGCGTCGAAGTCTACGGCGGCGTCGGCATGTGTCTCGGCATGCGGCCGGAGTATGTCCGCGTCGGCCTGCAGTATCCCAACTTCAAGATGATCTGGTTCCCGACTT
>QHXC01000647.1 GCA_003222815.1 Acidobacteriota bacterium
CAGTCGTCAATAATGATCAGGATTTCGACAAGTTTCGCGGGCAGCTTCGCGGGAAATTCGTCATGATCACTCCGATGCGCGATGTTCCCGCACTCTTCGAAGCTCCAGGCCACCGGTTCACGGACGAAGAGCTCTTGACGATGCAAAACCAACAAGTTCAATCTCCCCGCGGCGGCGGTCCCGGCCCGCAAGCTGTTCCGGGCGGAGGGCGTGGCAACGCGCAGAATTTCAACGACAGGCGCCTGAAATTCTTCCTCGATGAAGGCGTGGCGGCGACCATCGAGATTGGCCCAGGCAGCGGGGGTACTGTTTTCGTGCAAGCGGGTGGTGGTCGGAATGCTAGCGATCCTCCGGTTCCCGCACAGCTCGTAATGGCGGTTGAGCATTACGGCCGCATCTGGCGAATGCTCGAAAAAACGCTGCCGGTCCAGATGGAAATGAATATTGAGAACAAGTTCTATGACCAGGACTTGAACTCATTCAACATCGTGGCGGAGATTCCCGGTACAGACAGAGCAGACGAGCTTGTCATGCTCGGCGCACACTTCGATTCCTGGCACACGGGGACGGGCGCGACCGATAACGCGGCGGGCTCGGCAGTGATGATGGAAGCCGTCCGCATCCTGAAAGCGACCGGCTTGAAGGTGCGCCGCACAGTTCGCCTCGCCCTGTGGACAGGAGAAGAAGAAGGCATCCTGGGTTCACGGGCTTACGTGACACAACATTTCGCGGACCGTCAGGACATGAAGTTGAAGCCCGACCATTCCAAATTCGCAGGTTATTTCAACGTCGATAATGGAACGGGCGCGATCCGAGGTATCTACCTGCAGGGCAACGAAGCCGTAGCTCCTGTGTTCCAGACCTGGATGCAGCCGTTCAAGAACATGGGAATGACAAGCCTGAGCATTCGAAACACAGGGGGCACGGATCACTTGTCGTATGACGCGGTTGGGCTGCCGGGCTTCCAGTTCATTCAGGATCCTGTGGAATACGGCAGCCGAACCCATCATTCCAACATGGATGTCTATGAGCGGATTCAGGCGGCGGACATGATGAAGAATGCGGTGATCGTCGCAGCCTTTGTTTATCACACCGCTAATCGCGATGAGAAACTGCCGCGCAAGCCGCTGCCGAAGCCACAGCCCGTTAGACCGTAAGAACAAAGCGCGCACGGGCACAGACCGCGGCTGTAGTTCAGGTCATCCTCAATTCCTCAAGATCCGGAAGTCTGAACTCAATTCGCGGCGGCGAAATACCCTTCGCGGGTCCGGATGTTCAATCGTGGCATTCCGGATGGGGAAGCGACCCGGACTCGAATCTTGCGGAATTTTCCGTCCTTGTTTGTGTTGGTCGAGGCGTAACCCAACACATACTGGCTCTTCAGCTCGAGAGCGATTTTCTCGCACACGTCGCCGAGGTCATTCACCGACGTGCGGTAGGCGTGCCCGCCGGTCATCTCCGCGAGTTCGCCAATGAGAGCCCGCCCGAGATCGATGATGTAGATTCGAACATCCGATTCGCGGACAAATTCGCGAATATCACCGCGGCTGTATCGGCTGTGATTATCTTCTCCATCCGTGATCAGAAGAAGCGCCTTTTTCGGATTCTGGCCGGCTTTGACCTTGGACAGACCAAGATAGACGGCATCATAGAGCGCCGTGGCACCTTTTGTGGGTGTGAAGGCAATCCGGTCTCGAAGCCGGCTGATATCGGTCGTGAAGTCTTCGGCCAATTGCGCGTGATTCGCAAACTCAACCAGAAAATACTGGTCGTCCGGGGTCCCGGTTTCCAGAAACCGCGCTGCGGCGTCGCGGGCCAGGTCGATCTTGTTTTCCATGCTTCGGCTAATGTCGAAAACGATGCCGAGACTAAGGGGAGCCGCTTCGCTGGAAAAATATTTGATCTCTTGCTCGACCTTATCCTCGAACAGTTGAAAGTTCTCAAGCTTGAGATCGGTGATGAGCTTATTGTCAGGATCGGAGACGGTGACATTCACCATCACGAGGTCGACGTCGACCTTAAGTGCCTTCTGCGCGAACAGCACACCGGCAACCAAAACAAACGCACCCAACGCAAGCATCTTGCTAAGGCGAGTCATAAAGTGCGTAGACCTTATCACCTCCAGGAACCCGATTTCAAGGGCTTAAATCCACAATGAGGTCGGGCTGAAACCCTTGCCGGACGCGGGAAGCAGCGGATGTGGCTTCTTATACGACGTGAATGGCTCCTGGAACTTCGGCCAGCGTCAATTCTTCAACACACGAATTAGCCCCTACTTGACGATCGGAGCCGGCGGACTGACGGCCGAGATCAAAGACGCGGCTTCTACTTACATCGGGAGCGACGGAGTCAAATTCGCCGACGGCACCTTCGTTCCTTCCGGACGATCGATCTTGCTGAATGATGGTAATACGTTCCTGACGGTCAATTATGGTGGGGGTATCAAAGCCATGAACCTCTGGGGACCGATGGGCCTTCGCGCCGACGTCAAAGGGCGGACACTTCCGAATTTCTTTGGTCAAACGCTAACCTGGCCTGAGCTTACCGGGGGTGTTACTTTCACATGGGGGCGAACGCGGCGAAAGCCGCCTGTTCCCGCCGTCCGGCCCACAATGAACCGGTAGCCTGCCAGAATGACGATGGCTCCAATTACCGACGCGAGAAACCCGAAGGGTTCATCTTCGCGATACCATCCAACCGTGCGGCCGATGGAGCCAGCGAGGGAGCTTTCGGAATGCCACTTCAGGGAATTTTTCCGCTGGTCCGGTTTAACCTAGAAATGACAGTTGGGCCAGCCGTTCCGGCGGCCACTCGCGTTAACTGGGAAGCAGTTGAAGACGGTACAAACGCGGTCTAAAGCCCGCGCTCGGTCGCCGAGAGGTGGCCACGTTCGACTGGCCGTTTTAGGTTTAAAGACAAGAAAAGGCGAGGGCGGGGCGTCTTGCCCCTAAGAAGGCAGTTACTGAATCCGCTCGCAGTTACCAGATCCGCTCTATGGCCGAAACCAAACAGGACGCCAGAAACACTATCGTGATCCCCAAGCCAATTAGTAACGTCTTCATTGCGGCACCTCCGTATGCTCTGTACCATCCTAGGGCACCCGGATTGCCAAATTTCGGCATCCGATAATCTCGGTATTTTCTAGGAGCCCCAGCTCTTCGACTGCGTTTAAGTGAAAAATACATCAAAAGTTAAAGGACAACTCCACAACATTGATCATTCGTCCACCAAGTTTCTGGAAGTCTGCTGGCTACCCTGTCGGAAGGTCACCGATTTATTCCGGCAATAGCCGCCTATATAATAGACTGGCATGCGGATCCTCGTTGTTGAAGACGAAAAAAAAGTTGCCAGCTTCATCAAGAAGGGACTTCAGCAAGAGGGCTATGCCGCCGACACGGTGCATGACGGCGACGAAGCCGTCCACAACGCAATCTCGTTCGATTACGATCTCATCGTTCTTGACCTGATGCTGCCCAAACGATCCGGTCTGGATGTGTTACGGGAGACCCGGCGTCACAAGCCCAAACTGCCGGTTCTCGTACTTACGGCAAAAGGGTCCCTCGAGGAAAAGGTCGCGGGACTCGACGCTGGCGCCGATGACTATCTCGCCAAGCCGTTTGCTTTCGCCGAACTGTCTGCACGTATTCGAGCCCTGCTCCGGCGTGGTAAGCACCAAAGCACCTGGCTGAAGTTGGCCGACCTCGAAATGGACACGGCCTCGCGCCAGGTGCACCGTGCAGGCCAGACGATCGATCTCAAGCTGAAAGAACACGCGCTGCTGGAATTTCTGCTTCGCCATGCGCATCGCCCGGTCACGCGCACGATGATTGTCGAGCACGTTTGGGACATCCATTTCGACAGCATCAGCAATGTCGTGGACGTTCACATCAATTCGCTCCGAAACAAGATTGACCGGGGTTTTAGTCCGCCATTGATTCACACGATTCGAGGAGTCGGTTACATGTTGACCGATCGCTCCACATGATGACGATGACGAATCGGACGGTGGGCCCGACGCTAATCAGGCGTGGGGGGACCGGCCGGAACTAAGAAGGCCGCGAAGCGGCGTACCGCTGCAATCCGGACGGTGGGCCCGACGCTAATCAGCGTGGGGGGACCGGCCGGAA
>QHXC01000648.1 GCA_003222815.1 Acidobacteriota bacterium
GACTTTAGTGGGTCGCTCAGTTTTGGCGGGAGCTCCAGTGCGCCTCCGTGGGGTTTTGGGACGACTGTTCAAAGCGTGTCGTTTGAGGATCCATGGAAGGACTACGCCGGCGGCAATCCGTTTCCATACGTTCGGTTGTCGAAGTGGCCCACGCTTTCACAGTATTACTTCCTCGAGCGCCTTGATGCGATGCAGCCCACGGTTCAGACATGGAACCTCAGCATTCAAAGGCAGCTCCCGGGGAGTTTTCTCTTAACCAGTAGCTATCTGGGAAATCACGCGATCCACTTATGGGTAGGGGGGAACATCAATCGCGCTGTCTACTTCCCCGGGGCTCCCGTTAACGGAATCTGCACGGCCGAGGGCTATGTGTTCCGGACCACCGGAACCACGTGCTCCACGACCGCAAACACAGACCAGCGCAGGAGGTTGTTCCTTCAGAATCCCCAGGAGGGCCAGTATTACGGAAACATGGCGACGAGAGAAGATTCGGGCACGCTGAGCTACAACGGCCTTCTCATTTCGATTCAGCGCCGTGCCGTCCGCGGGGTGAACATCGCCGGGAATTACACCTGGTCCCACTGCATCGGCGATGCAGCCACGGCAAACGCGACGGGGAGAGGTGGAGCCGGATATCTCGATCCCAATAACCGGGCCTTCGATCGTGGCAATTGCGGGAGTAATGGTTCCGGTACGGGTTCCGGTTTGGACCGGCGGCACGTCTTCAATGTGACAGCGGTCGCTTCAACGCCGCAGTTTGCTAACCCCACGCTGCGCATGCTGGGCACCGGCTGGCAATTATCGACCATATATAGACAGTCATCGGGAACTTACCTGACCATCAGCACCGGTCTGGATCGCGTGTTATCCGGACAGAGCGCGAATCAGCGGCCGAACCAGGTACTCGAAAATCCATTCCTTGATCGGAATTCACTGAACTACCTGAATCCCAGGGCTTTTGCACAACCCGCTATAGGCACGATCGGAAACATGAGGCCGGCGAACATTGTGGGTCCGGGAACCTGGCAGTTGGATTTCGGACTGTCGAGAATCTTCAAGCCTCGGGAAACCCAGAAGCTGGAATTTCGAGCGGAGGCGTTCAATGTGACAAACAGCCTTAGAAAAGGAAATCCAAACACCACGCTAAATAGCAACACCTTTGGCCAGATCACCACTTCGTCAGATGCGAGAATCATGCAATTCGCGTTGAAGTATTCGTTCTAGTGCACTGTAACGGTAGATTCGGTAGCGTTTCAAATTCGGTACTACCGGATCTACCGTTACAGTGCACTAGAAGTAGCGAGCGTGCCTCATACCACGAACGGGGCGCGGGCTAAAGCCCGCGACTACGAGTGTGCCGAAACGTCTTACCGAGTTCGTAGTCGCGGGCTTTAGCCCGCGTTTGCTTGGGCTTCGCGAAATTTGACCATTTTGTACTACTAATGGCGGGTTTCTTGGATTTTTGCGAAGATTTTTTTGCCGCGAATTGCGCGAATGACGCGAATGGGCCGCACAGAATTGCCCACATTGCAGTAATTGCGGGCGGCCCATTCGCGCAATTCGCGGCTCAGATTTTGGTTGCGGCTCCGCCGCGCTGTGAACATTCTCGCCGCCAAGAGGGACCTAGAACATGACCAGAGACCGAACGCCTCGGCGAACGAGGCAAGGTTTCAGCCGTTGAATCCTCATGACGAGGGCAGTGGGAGTATTCCAATCGCCTTCTTCAGGTTGTCGTACGGCACAGCGCGAGAACTGTGCGTGGGGGCAATCCTTTCCACGTTGAGACTCAGCTGCGTGACATTCCTGTACAGGTCGATCCCGTACTCGGGCGTGCGCGAGGGGTCTCGGGGATCATCGCCTGCAGGCGGGTTATATCCGTCGCCGTAGTACAAGAGTCTTTCTCCCGGAAGATAGGCGATGAGAGTGGCGACGTTGTGCCCGCTATTCTGGAGATGGTACAACTCCAGGCGTCGCAAGCCGTCGGTAATAACCTTCTTGTCGCTCACTGTTTCGAAGGTTGCCGGTTTTGGAGATTTTGCTAACAGATCGGGAGCTACTGTCCGCGGGCGGGCCCATACCTGCTCGAAGAAAGCCTTATTCCGTTCGTGAGTGATGACGGTAGCGCCCTGGGCCACATACGTGCGAAGCCCGCCAGCATGGTCGTAGTGCGCATGGGTGTTAACGACGTATTTGATCGGCTTGTTCGGTATCGCCTTGTGCACTGCCTCGTTGACGGCCAGTGATCGCGCTTCCCCATTGGGGCCTTCCACCATCACGACGTAGTCCTTGAACTCCACAGCCCAACTACTGGCGCCGCTCGCGTTCAAGTACCACACCCCATCGGAAAGCTTAGTCACGTTCACGTTGGGCGTAGCCGGCG
>QHXC01000182.1 GCA_003222815.1 Acidobacteriota bacterium
TGCCCAAACATGCCCATTCATGACCAAATCTTGGTCATATTTTTCTGCTAAGTTGCTGATTTGGCATTGCACCTAGGGCATTCAAGTCCCCTCTCCGGCATCCTCATACCGAAGGACTTACGCGTTCTGGCGGAATCTCCTCAGAAATTCCGTTCCTAATGTCTCCTGTTTGTCTCCTACGGCAAATTGCTGAGCGAGCCGCTCGGCCTCCTTGCGTTGCGCCTCGATATGCTCCGGCTGGCATGACTGGGTGCGAAGTGCGCATACCTCATCGTTGTGTGAATATCCGAATACCATCAGCCCCTGGACGGTCTTGAAGTCCACTCCGTCCATTACCCATTGGCTCGCTCTAAAATGACGAAAATCACGAAACGTCAGCCAATCGAGCCCCGTGGCTTCCAGTGCGTTGTGAAACGGCACTCTTGGGTCTTTCAAACGGTCCATGGTTTCAAGCCGAGCGATCACATATGGACAGCCTATTATCCGCGGCACCATCCGAAGCAGCTCCAATGCGTAATCTGAAAGGGGAATGTGCCGGGCTCTTTTCGTTTTGGATCGATCCACTGTCAACATCCGTTGCGACAGATTGATGAACGACCACTGCTGGCGTAATCCTTCTTCCGGCCTCATGGCCGTTTCACCAAGCAATCCGCAGTAAACCCCGACGGCCAGGCACGACACTGGATGGTTTTTGTTTGGGCTCAGCTATCTGTGGGCCGCTTGGGATCGGAACGGGCAAGCCTGGCATGACAAAATTTCTCGCACCGCAGTCGTGCGCGACCTCAAGCTCGTGGTCAACAGTGCGCAGGAAAGCTTGGCCAGACAGGTCTTGGATGAGTATCGTGTCTCTGCCATAGGACCTTCGGACGCTCAAGAGGACACCTCCGCTTTCGAACCTGAATGCGGTTTGCCGGAAGAAGTTGAGGGAGATCCAGTTCAGCGCGCTGCGGCCGCCGCTCTTACGGGCATCGCGAATACAAAGCGCTCGCCATCGCGGCTGACGTTATTCCACTGCGCCGGGTTTCCTGGCAGCGGTCCCTGCAGCTTGAACAGAAGCCTAGGAGTTCCTGCTTGGAATGCCGGCGTCGTGGTCACGTCCACAGCCATGACTTCCCAGTCGCGCGTCAGGAAATACATTTCTTTGCCGTCCTGCCGCCAGGAGATCATGCCGGTGGCGCCGTTTTTCGACACTTGCACGGCTGGGCCAGCCGGAGTTTCGGGTTTACTTGAATCAAAGGGCCGCACGTAAACGTCCGTCTTATTGATCGTAGCCTCGTTCGAAAGGAAGGCCAGGTATCGCCCATCGGGAGAGAAGCGCCCATCGATAACATCGTAGTCTTCCCTTAACCATTCAATCGCCTTCCGATCCAGGGCTTTCTCGTCCGGCCGGAGCGCCACGAGCGACAACACTCCAGTCCAGAAGGTCAGAAACTTTCCATCGGGGGACCAATCCGTAAGGACCATAAATGCGCCAGGTGTGTAGCGGAACAACTGTTCTTCGTTGCCCGTTCCATCCCAGGCTTTTCGATAGACGCCGGAGTATGGCTCGCGGAAGGAAACGTAGGCCACCTGCGTTCCATCCGGAGACCAGATGGGCGCATTCTCCGGTGGAGTGTCGTTTGTGACCGCGTACCCTTTACCCGTGGCGATGTCCAACGTCCAGATATCCTGATTTGACGTCTTCGGATCGTTTCTCATCACAACCAGGCGCTTTCCGTCGGGGGAAATCCCAGGTTGGAGATAGAAACCGGGTTGTCCGACGGTGCTGACGACTTTCCCCTGCCGGTCGAGTATCGTAATCTGCCGGAGTTGAGGTGGCGGGATGGCAATCACGACGCGCTCACCATCGCGGCTAATACTGGACGTTCCGGGGGCAACTCCAGTTAGAGCATCTTCCGACGGGCGGAAAAGCAGCTTTGGCTTTCCGAATTCGAAATCCGGCGATGTGGTAACGGAAACCGCCATGATTCCTCGATCTGCGGCTAGGTAATACATTTCTTTACCGTCGCGCCGCCAAAACGCCATGCCCTGTCCGCCTTGATCGGAAATCTGCCAGGGCCCTACGGTCGGCTTCACTCCTGGAGTAGCGGCAGCAGGATCAAACGGGCGCACATACACTTCCATCTTTCCGGACTCGTTCGAGGCATAGGCCACGAAGCGACTGTCGGGAGAAAACCGCGCGCCCTGCACCTGACTCTTGCTGGCGAGGATTTCGACCGGTTTGCGTTCGCCCACTGCATTGAGCGGCAAGGCGAACAGAGTGCCGCCTGTCAGTGATCCTGAGAAATAGCTTAGGAAACGCCCATCCATAGACCAGTCGGTAATCAGCATCTGTCCGCCGCCTTGGTAAAGAAGCTCCTCAGGACCCTCGCCGTTCGACGCTTTTCGGTATAGGCCAAAAAAACCACGGCGCAACCCGACGTACGCGACCTGACTTCCATCCGGAGACCACGCCGGACCGCTTGTTTGCTCGCGCGTTTGGTTAAACGTGATTTGTGTGGCTTTGCCCGTGGCGACATCGAATACAAAAAGATTCGAGACTTCTTTATCCAGATCCACCTTGATGACAGCCACTCGCGTACGGTCCGGAGAGAGCACCGGCTGGTTGTACACGTCGCGCTGTCCCACGACGGTCACCTCTTTTCCTTCGCGGTCGAACAGAGTGAGCCAGCGGGCATTGGCCTCAAAAAATTGAGCGACGACTTTCGCTCGTTCCACTGGGTCCGTGGGAAGCTGGCCATAGCCGGGAAGAGCAGCTAGCAGCAATGCAGCACAAATGACAAGGGAGATCGCGATCCATTTGGAACTGTTCACGTGGAGTCTCCTTTTATTGGATGCGTCATTGGAAGTTGCTTGACCCGTAGTAGGCCGGAGCGAGAGTGGTCTCTGGCGCGGCTGGCTTCGGCGGTAATAGTCTTTCCGAGAGCCGCCTCCACATCACTCCTGTTGATGTCCCGCGCCCGGAAGAAGCTGGGCGGCGGGCCTTCGAGCGACCAGCTTTGCACCTGATCGCCACTCTTGGCATCGACGACTAATTCGATGTGGGGATTTCGCCAGTCGACTTTGGTTAGCGTGCCGCTCAACATTACGCGATCATTGAAATCGAAGATGGCTGTCATATTGTGATGCGCCCAAGCGGAACCAGCCAACAGAATGGCTCCAACGACAACGAAAAGAACGGTTCTAAGGCTCATGAGGATGCTCCTTCGCTTTCTGGCTTCTTAACGCATTCCCGATCAAAATTGTTCCGTTCAAGTTACTTCATCCTAAGATATACCGTTTCAATCCGGGATCAAAAAAGCGCTTCCGGCTTGCCGCGCTGGAGCTGGGCTGCCTGGTATGGATAGCGGCGACGGAGTGGATTGCGAAGTCGATGACGGATCTTTCGATTCGCAGCAGGCATTTGCCTGATCTCCGGATGATGCGCCTTCCCTGGGTTCCACGTGGTACCAAGCGCGGGCGGTTCTGAAGTCCGTCCTCTTTGCAATGGCAACTGAGGACCTCTCGCCGCGGCGACCATATCGCTCTCGCCATCCAATAGGCCTAAGTGAGGGCATAATTTTTTGTACGGATCGGTGATATATTTTCACATAAAACATAATTAGTGATGCAATTTCGCATTGGGTGAATGAATTTCACACTGCGTCGAACAAACAGTAGAGGAGGATCTGCCACAAGAAATCCGCTTCTTGCATGCATTTGACAAATTCTCGTCCGCAGTAAAAGAGATCGTCGAGATGCCAGATCGAGAAATCGAAATGCTTCGCGGGTTTCTGACTCAAGGCGGCGGACATCTCTCAAAGCGGGCGCGGGAAAAGGAATTTCACGCCCTGACCGACGAAGAAGCAACTCAGATCGAAGTTTTGTACAACGAGCTCTTCGGAGATTTCGGCCGCAAAGCGGTGTGAACGAAGTTGAGGTTCTCCATGGCTTGGACGAAGCATCCAGGCCATCCATGGACATGCGTTCCCGCGCCGCATGCAACCGAAACTTCTTCTGATACTGAAGAGGACTCATGGAGGTCAGCGCTCGGAAATGCTGGTGCAGCGTGGACACGCCCATGCCCGCAATTTGTGCGAGATGTGGAAAACGTCGTGCGGCTGAGGCTCGACGTGGCGGGTCGCGCATGTCCACGGCCGGAGTCGATTCGTGGGACAGGGTCTTAAAGGGCGCGTGTGGTTGTGATTCTATGTGTTTTTAGGATGAATAGGTCGGACAGTTGGATATGCTCAGTGCCGCCCTTTTTCTCGAACGTAACTAACGTAACTACGGTCGGTTTAATACATGCAAGACATTCAATCGCTAATGGACAGTCGTGGGAATTATCAGGGCAATATACGGGTCGACTCCGCTCGGTGCATTGTTCTGTTCCCGGTGTTCGTAACGCTAGGGCTTCTCCTCGGTTGCACAGCGAATACGGCCGCGCCTCCGCCGCCTTCGGGCGTCCCGGTCGTCGTTGCAAGGGTGTCTCAAAAACTGATGCCGGTCGAAGTCGCCTCCGTAGGCAATGTTGAACCGATTTCGACGGTAGCGATAAAGGCTCAAATTTCGGGGGAACTCCTTGAGGTTCATTTCAAGGAAGGTGATTTCGTCCGCAAAGGTCAATTGCTATTCACGATTGATTCTCGGATCCCCCAGGGTCAGGTAGGGACAATGCAAGCCAACATCGAGAAGGATGAGGCCCAACTGAAACAGGCGGAGGCCAACCTCGCCCGGGATACGGCTCAATTGGTGTATGCCCGAGCGGAGGCGGAGAGGTACGCGACGCTTCTGAAGCGCGGCTTGGTGGCAGCGGACAGCTCGGAGCAGGCGCGGTCACAAGCAAATGCGTTGGAGGAATCTGTGCGTGCCGATCGGGCCGCGATCGAGAATGTCCGCGCCATTCTTGTGGTCGACCAGCACGCGCTCGGAGGCGCAAAGCTGCAGTTGAGCTATTGCACGATCTACTCTCCAATTGACGGCCGTACCGGCGCTGTGATGGTAAAACCCGGGAATCTCGTCAAGCCTGTCGATGTGCCTATCGTCGTCATCAATCAGACCAGTCCGATTTACGTCAATTTTACGGTCCCACAGCAATATTGGCCGGATATCAAGAAGAACATGAACGAGGGTATGCTCCATGTCTCGGCCGCAGTGCCGCAGGATTCCGGTCATCCAAAGCAAGGTAATGTGATTTTCGTCGATAACGCAGTCGATGCGACTACCGGGACACTCCACTTAAAAGCGACGTTTGAGAATTCGGAGAATCATTTCTTGCCGGGCATGTTTGTCAGTGTGCTGCTGAGGCTCTCCGAACAACCCAACGCGAAGGTGGTCCCCACGCAGGCTGTGACGGAAGGCCAAAACGGCACGTTCGTGTATGTCGTGAAACCCGATGACACCGTTGAGATGCGGCCGGTCGTGTCAGGCCATACTTACGGCGGTGAGGCGGTCATCGATAGCGGGCTCGAAAGCAATGAAGTCGTCGTTACCGACGGCCAAACGCGGTTGGTACCCGGAGCCAAGGTGCAAGTCACAAACAATTTGAGCGATGTGAGCCATCCCTAAGCTGTAAAAAAGGATGATTGTATGAGCATTCCCGAACAGTTCATTCGACGGCCGATCGCAACCACATTAGTGATGGTTGGTATTTTGATGTTTGGCATCGTGGCCTATCAAGCGTTACCGGTGAGCGACTTGCCCAACGTCGACTATCCCACCATCCAGGTCCAGGCGAGTCTGCCGGGCGCAAACCCGGATACGATGGGGGCGGCGGTCGCCTTGCCGCTCGAGAAGCAGTTCTCCACGATCGCGGGCCTGGATTCGATGGTCTCGCAAAATACACTCGGCAACACGCGCATTACGCTGCAATTCAACCTGAAACGCAATATTGATGGCGCGGCCCAGGACGTGCAAAATGCGATCACGCAGGCGAGCCGGCTATTACCGCAGAACATGCCGTCGCCCCCATCCATCAGGAAGGTCAATCCAGCCGAGCAGCCTGTCCTCCAACTCGCGCTCTCCTCGGCCACGCTTCCGCTCTCCACGGTGGACGAATATGCTCAAACCTTAATCGCGCAAAGTGTATCGACCGTCAGGGGTGTCGCTCAGGTGCAGGTGTGGGGGACGGCAAAATTCGCGGTCCATGTTCAATTGGATCCGCATGAGCTTGCCACCCGGCAGATCGGTATCGATGAGGTCAATACTGCACTCAATGATGGGAATGTCAATCTGCCCGCGGGTGTGCTCTGGGGGCCTCAGCGAACGGTCACTCTGCAGGCAACGGGGCAGCTCTTCAAAGCATCCGATTACGAAAAGTTGATCGTCGCTTATCGCAATGGATCGCCCATAAGGCTGGCTGATCTTGGGCGTGTTGTCGACAGCGTTGAGAATCCTTACAACGCTTCGTGGTATTACGACGCGAACTCACCGACAGGTGTGCGTGCCATCCAGCTTGCGATTTCCAAACAGCCCGGAACCAATGTTGTCGAGGTGGTGGATGGCATCAAAGCGATGCTGCCAACTCTCCAGGCACAACTGCCTGCTGCGATCTCGATGAACACACTCTACGATCGTTCCCTCACGATTCGCAGTTCCGTCGATGATGTCAAGTTCACGCTCGAAATTGCACTCTTCCTTGTGGTGCTGGTTATTTTTCTCTTTCTACGCAATCTGTCCGCGACGGTGATTCCGAGCCTGGCCCTGCCTCTCTCATTGGTGGGCACCTTTGCTGTCATGTATCTGTCCGGCTTTTCACTGGACAACCTTTCCCTGATGGCATTGACGCTTTCGGTCGGATTCGTCGTCGATGACGCGATCGTCATGCTCGAAAATATTGTCCGGCACATCGAAAACGGAAGAGGAGTGTTCGAAGCGGCGCTGGCTGGCGCAAATGAAATTGGTTTCACGATCCTATCCATGACGTTGTCGCTGGCGGCGGTCTTTCTCCCCGTGCTGTTCATGGGAGGAGTCCTCGGCCGGTTGCTCAATGAATTTGCCGTCACGATCATATCCGCGATTTTAGTGTCGGGTTTTGTGTCCTTGACATTAACGCCGATGCTTTGCAGCCGCTTCATCAGATCCCATCGTAACGAACGGCACGGCCGCCTGTTCAACTCCGTCGAGAGGGTCTGGGACCGTCTCGCAGACCTTTACGATCGCTGCTTAAAGGTCGTACTCCGGCATCAACCGGCAACCATGATCGTTTCATTGCTCTTGCTGCTGGGGACCATCTACCTTTACATGATCATTCCCAAGGGTTTCCTGCCGAGCGAGGACATCGAACAATTCAACGCCACAACTGAAGCGGTAGAAGGCATCTCGTTCAACGCAATGCTGGAACATCAAAAACAAGCGGCTGAAATCGTTGCTGGAGATCCCGCGGTTGCCTATGTGATGTCCCAAATCGGCGGTGACGCGCGGAGCATTAATCAAGGGCAATTGAACGTACGCCTGAAGCCGCGCGCGCAACGTCCACAGGTAGAGCAAGTGATCCAATCGCTGCGGCCAAAACTTGCCAGAGTCCCTGGAATCTCGGTGTACATGCGGAATGACCCACCCATTCGAATCGGCGGCCTGCAAAGCAAAGCGCTCTTCCAGTTCACGATGCAAAGCCCGGATACACAGAACCTGTTTCGTTCAGCAGTGGATTTCGAGGCAAAGATGCGGGCACTGGCACCACTGGCGGACGTCAGCAGTGATCTTCAAATCCGCAATCCTCAAGTCAGCGTCGTGATTGCGCGGGATAGCGCGTCTGCCCTTGGCATCACTGCCAACCAGATTGAGGATGCTCTTTACTCCGCATACGGCTTGCGGCAAGTCTCAACAATCTTTGCGCCAAATAACCAGTATCGCGTGATCGTCGAGCTCGCGCCGGAATACCAGCGCGATGCAAACGCGGTCTCCATGTTGCATATCCGCTCTAAAACCACGGGACAACTCGTTCCGCTCAGCGGCATCGCAAAACTATCGAACGGCTTGGGCCCCCTGTCCGTAAACCACCTGGGACAACTTCCAGCCGTCACCATCTCCTTTAACCTGCGGCCTGGTTTTTCAATTGGGGATGCCGTGAATCAGATTAATGATCTGGCGCGAAGTTCGTTACCGTCGACGATCACGACGACATTTCAAGGCAATGCCCAGGCATTTCAGTCCTCTCTCTCGGGATTGGGCATGTTGGTTCTCATGTCCATTTTGGTGATCTATCTCGTGTTGGGCATCCTGTATGAGAGCTTCGTCCATCCCATCACGATTCTTTCGGGTTTGCCTTCTGCCGGTTTCGGCGCCCTTTTGTCTCTATATCTTTTTCACATGGCAGCGGTGAAGGGATGGGTTTCACCGTTGCTGGATATGAATCTCGACATTTATGGCTTCGTCGGCGTGATCATGTTGATCGGTATCGTTAAAAAGAATGCGATCATGATGATTGACTTTGCAATCGAAGCGCAGCGAACCGAAGGACAAACGCCGGCAGAGGCGATTTACCACGGATGCCTGACGCGATTTCGGCCGATCATGATGACTACGATGGCGGCATTGATGGGTACCTTACCGATCGCGCTGGGTCTCGGCGCAGGAGGGGAGTCAAGACGAGCTCTCGGCGTATCTGTAGTTGGTGGGCTTTTCTTCTCTCAAATCGTGACGCTCTTCCTCACTCCTGTCGTTTACCTTTATCTGGAGAAGGCGCGGCTCTGGAGCATGGAATTACTTGCCCGAAGGCATCCACGCGAATTCGATGTGGCGTCTTCGTCCGCCGGATCCATTTCGAGTATGGGCGACGATTAAAGAACGGCAAGTCACCCAAGGCCGAAAAGGTGCGGGGAAGAAAGGGGACACATCACGCACCCGTCCAACATGGATTTGGCGCAGCCTCATCTGGCACTATTCCAACAGCTGTGCTGAAGTGTGAGCGCCGACAATTCCCTCTTTCTTGACGGCCGTCCGCTTGACCACACCTATGCACGATGATAGTGTTCCGCCCGAACCTCATTCGGATCGAGCCCCGATGCGAAGATTTTTTGCGAAAACCTTCCTAGCAGCTTTTTTTACATCGAATTCCGCCGGATCATCGATCAAAAAAAGGAGTTGGTCACCATGAAATTCGTTTGCGTGTTGATGGCTACGCTCTTATCCGCGACGGCAGTTCATGCGCAGCAGGCGATCGCGCCGAATCCGTCGATTCTCCCAAACTACATAATGGGACCAAGCTGGTTTCCAACCATTTTGAAGCCGTACCAACAAGAGCTGATCAAACCCCTGGTAATGGAGAATTCGCCGCGGCTGCATGACCTGATTCGCAACGGCAAACTGAGGCTGTCGATGGCGGATACCCTCGCGCTCGCCATCGAAAACAATCTCGACATCGCTGTGCAGCGCTTTCTGCATCCGATCGCCGAAGCAGACGTTCTGCGCGCAAGTTCCGGACAAGCGGCGCGCGGCATCTCCGGAGCGCTTGTGCCGAGTGGTTTAACCCAGGGTGCCTTGGGTGTCGGCGTCAATCAGTTCCAGGGTGCTGGCGGCGTCGGCAGCGCGGGAGGCATTAGCGGCGGCGGTGGAGCTGTACAGATCCCACAGGTGGGCACCTTTGATCCATCAGTCACGATAAACTTCAGTTTGGATCGCACCTCGTCACCTCTGAACACATTGCAGGTGGCCGGCGTGCCGCAGGTGAACACGACCTCAACTGCATTCAGCAGCAGTTATACGCAACTGTTTCCGACGGGAACAAGCTTTACGTACAACTTGAATGGCATCCGGCAAAACTCTACACAGCAATACCTGCTCTATAACCCTGCCGTCATTAGCCGTTTCACGGTAGGCATCAATCAGCCGCTGCTGAGCGGACGCGGGGTTCTGCCAAACAAGCGATTCATCATGGTAGCTGCGAACAACATGCGGACGTCAGACGAACTCTTGCGTGCGCAGGTTACAGCTACAGTCGTTCAAGTGGAGAATGCGTACTGGAATCTCGCGGCGGCGAAGGAAGCCATCCTCGCGGCGGAGCAGACATTGGAAGTTGCTCAACGTTTGGACGACGACACAAAGGGCAAATTGGAGGTAGGGACGGTAGCTGCAATCGAACTGGCATCTACCGGATCCGCTGTTGCAGCAGCCCAACGCGACCTGATTGTTGCGCAAACCGACTTTCAGCTTCAGGAAGCTCAGTTCAAAAAGTTATTGAGCAAGCGAATTGATCCTGAGTTGGATGCCGCTACTGTCGACACAATCGACCAGTTGCCCGAGCCAAACCAAAGAGACGTGCCGGAACTGAACACGGTGCTTGCGGCTGCTCTCGAGGAACGGCCTGAATTGCGGATCGCGCAGCAGGATCTCGCCAACCAGGACGTCAGTGCACGTTTCACACGCGACGCTCTCCTGCCGAGTGTCCACGTCTTCAGCCTCTACGCGGGCGCGGGACTCGCCGGTGACAACTCGAATTTGACAGGAGGAGCCGGTAAGTCGCTGTACCAGGGTTTCTCGGCACAATACCCGGAATATGCCAGCGGCCTGAGCCTGGTGATTCCACTTCGAAATCGGGCTGCACAGGCCGACAATTTGCGTGCGCGTCTCGAACAACAGCAGCTTGAAGTAAGCGCACAACGGCTGAAGCAGCAGGTTGAGTTGGAAGTGCGCGAGGCGATGGTCAGCCTGACGCAAGGGAAGGCGCAGGTCCAAGCCGCCAATGAGGCGGTGAAGCTTGCGAGTCGCGTGCTGGACGGAGAGCGAGCGAGGCTCGAGTCGGGAGTGTCCACAACTTACAACGTCATCTTGCGCCAGCGGGACCTCGCTGCGGCTCGCCAGGCGCAGATTACCTCGTCCGTGACATATGCCAAGGCGCTGGTCGACATGCATCGCGCAACCGGGGGAACGCTTAAAGAAAACGGAATCGAACTCCGCGATGCGCTCACAGGCGAAATCACGAGGCACCCGTCGCCTCCATTCCAGGCGTATCAAAGGTCCAACGCCGAGTCAAAGTGATGGTGCAAGACCGAATAGCAACAAATGGTCCGATGAGGCACAAGACGCTGCGCGCTTTCCTGGGCTTTTTGTGCTTCTTTGTAGCTAATGTTTCCGCGCCCCTCGTGGCGCAGCCTGCCAACAACGCGCCGGCCGCCGGTCCAATCGATCTCGAACTGTTGAGCCGCGGGAAACCTGTTTTCCCGACGGTGTTGAATGCTTACCGTCCGGTTCCTCTTCAGCCGGTCGACCCCAGCAACGGACCAAGAGTCTTGCGCTATATACAGCAAGGGAAGCTCGCACTATCTCTATCTGAATACCTGCAGCTGATTGTTGAGAACAGCCTGGCTCTACAGGCTGCCCGATACAACTATCTGATCGCCCAGGTAGACCTGCTTCGTGCGCGGTCCGGCCAGGCGGCGCGCGGAGTACCTTCAGCACCTCTACCGGGCGCCCTGTTTGCAGGAGCGATTGGCGCTGGCGTAGGAAACATCTCGAATGTATCCAACGGGGGGACAGGCGGGACGGCGATTTCCGCTTCAGCCAGGCAGGTGTTCGGCGGACCGCGCGGAATATTTGACCCTACTCTGTCGATCAACATGAGTTGGGATCGCGTCGTGGATCCCTTGAATTCCATACGCGTGGCTGGAACTTACAACGTTGCTACTCAATCCTCTGTTCTCCAAACCAGGCTGCAACAAGAACTCCCGTTTGGAACCAGTTACTCCGTCTCCTTCAACGTGCAGCGCCAGACGACGACACAAGCGCACATTCTCTATAATCCGGCTTACACGTCTTTTTTCAGCCTGGATGTCTATCACCCTTTGCTGAACGGGGCCGGCCGAGCCTTCACCCAACGGTTTGTGGCCGTAGCAGAGAATGACCGGCGCATTGCGCACGAAGCGTTCCATGGTGACCTGGCCAATGCTCTTTCCACTGCCGCGAACACGTACCTGGATTTTGTTGCCTTGCGGGAAAGGCAACGCGTGGCAGAGCGGGCTCTGGCCCTGGCCGAAACAATCTATCAATCCACGCAGGAACGGATTGAGCTTGGCAAACTGGCGGCCAGCGACTCAATCACGGCAGAATCACAGGTCGCCACGACCCGGCGCGACCTGATCGTTGCCCAAACGAATACACAACTGCAGGAAGTACGGCTCAAAAGTCTTATTACGAAAATGATCGGCCCGGATATCGCCGCAGCCCCATTCGAGCCCACCGATGCACTCGAGCGAATAATCGAGACGCCGATCCCACCTCTCGACGAGGTGCTGAGGACAGCCATGCATAAGCCTGCGATACGTCGAGCGGAACTTGCACTGGAAAACGAGCGGATTGCGGAAACTTTCACGCGCAGTGCCCTGCGCCCCACACTCAGCGTCTACGGCCAGGCCAATACCTACACACTGGCGACGGGCACGAGCGATGTGTTTCGGCAAATGTTCCGATATGCATATCCCGAGTATGGGTTGGGATTCTCTTTGACTTTTTCCATAAAGAACCGAGCCGCTCAGGCAGACAATCTGCGGGCCCGCCTCGAGCGGCAGCAGGGAGAGGTGACCCTGGAGCAGACAAAGGCTAACGTGGGTATCGAGGTTCGGACCGCAATAGCGATTTTGACTCAAAGCCGATCGCAGGTGGAGGCAGCCCACAGGGCCGTGGCGGCGAGTCAAGAAACAGCGGATGCCGAGCAGGACCGGTGGACTTTGGGCATCTCAACTCTGGACAACGTCTATCAGAAGCAAGTCGACCTGATGCGCGCTCAAGCAGCGGAGATCCAGTTGCGCGTGAACTATGCAAAGGCTGTGATTGCCCAGGAGTCGGCGGTTGGCACCTTGCTCGAGAACCACGGCATCGACTACGAGGAGGCGCTCAGGGGAAGTCTTTGGAAAGGCCCTACGCTCAAATAGCCTCGGCCTGGACAAACAACTTCACCACCTGGCTTTCCGGCCGTGGTGAGCGTGCCGTGGTCGCGACCATTGCGCCTCCGGCGGCGAGGCGCCCACGATGGCTTCGCCCACACTCTTCGTTCCACGCCGGCAATGCCGGCTGTTCTCTATCGAGTGTTTGAGGGGGCTGCTCTTGATTGCTACCTGACCATATGGCTGATGCGTGCACGAGTAGACTTCAGGCACTCTAGCCATAGGAGACAATCAAATGGCAGGTACGTGGTTAGAGCTTTCAAAGGAGATAGCACAGGCAGTTGAGCAGGCGGGTAAGTCCGTTGTGGCGGTCGATGGACGGTCGGGGCACACGTCCAGCGGTATCGTCTGGCGCGCCGATTCGATCCTCACGGCAGCGCACTCGATCCGTCACGACACCAATCTCATGGTGATTGTTGGCCCCGGCAAGCCCCTCGCGGCGAAGCTGGCCGGGAGGGATCGCGGGACAGACCTCGCTATCTTAAAACTCGATGAGAAGATCGAAGCGCAGCCTGCGCAATTTGGAAATGCCACATCGCTCTCGGTCGGTGAGCTCACGGTGGCGGTTGCCCGGACGCGGCGGGGCAACGTCGTCGCGAGCAGCGGAATCATCAGCGGACTCATGGGCGAGTGGCAGGTTGCCCGAACGCGCATCGACCAGTTCATCCGTCCCGACCTGAACTTGTATCCAGGCTTTTCGGGCGGTGCCCTCGTTGGCGCCGGCGGCAACATTCGCTGCCAAAGGCCACGTGGCTCAGCCGTACATCGGCTTGGTGATGCAGCCCGTTGAGATCCCCGGATCACTTCAGAAGAAAGCAGGCGTGGATGCAACCGCAGGTTTGTTGGTCATGCACGTCGAGTCACGAGGGCCCGCAGATGTGGCAGGAGCACTGCTCGGCGATATCCTTGTCAATATAGATGGCCGTTCTTTCGAAGACCTGGAAGATGTCCATGAAGAACTGCGCCGGAAAGGCGCCGGTCAGGAAGTTCAGGCCCGGGTTATTCGTGGTGGGCAAAGCATTCAAATAGCAATCCGAGTCGGTGAACGTCCAGTGGGCTAGTCGTATGGTGGATGTGTGGATCATGGCGCCATCAGCCGAACGCCTGGATCGGATTTTGCGCGCAATCCGCGGCGAGCGCTCTATTCGCGTCGCGGGCTCTGCGGCCGCTTTTCCGTTTCTGAGATCTCTGATGGCGGAGACTTCAGGGGACTTGGCCGTGATTGACTGGGAATCGCAAACCGAGTCCACCATACTTCGTGACTGGCTGTTCGAATTCCTGGATCTCATCCCGGTCGTTATATTGTGTTCTGAGCCTGACTCGGGAATATTCAAGCGTATTTTGCATTCGAGGGCCGGAGGGATGATCCTCCAGACGGATATCTCATCTGAGCAGATTGTCCAGGCGATCAAATCCGTTGCAGCCGGTCTCCTGGTCTTCGACAGTGCGTTGATGCCGCAACGATCCGAAGATGATCCTCTTGCGGAACCCCTTACGCCTCGCGAAGGCGAGGTTCTCCGCCTGCTTGCGGAGGGCTCAGGCAACAAGGAAATCGCGGCGCGCCTGAACATCTCCGAACACACGATCAAATTTCATATCCGTTCGATATTGGGGAAGCTCGGCGCCGCGTCCCGGACGGAGGCGGTCACTCGTGGCCTGCGGAGCGGCTTGATCGATTTGTGATGTCCAAAGCAGAGGTGAGACATGAAGAACATTGTGCGATTACGGCGGCGAGTGCGCGGCCACGTCAAAATGCGTGAGCTTCCAGCATTCTCCCGCAATGGCCCAATCTTCTTGGGCCCGAATCACCAGGATACGGACCCGCGAATCCACAGTCGCGACGTCCTCGTCAGGAGAAGGTTGCGCATTGGTGGCCCGATCGAGTTTGAGGCCAAGAAATTCCAATTGGCTGCAAGTCGCAGCCCGCACTTCACGCGAGTTCTCTCCAACCCCCGCGCTGAACACGAGCGCATCAATTCCTCCCAACACGGCGACCATGGCGCCGATGCCCGCTTGTAGACGATGCACATATATGTCGAACGCTAGCTTGGCACGCGAATGGCCTTCCTTCATGGCAGCCAGAACTTCGCGCATGTCGCCCGATAAACCCGAGATCCCGAGCAACCCCGACTCTTGGTTCAGCACTGCATCGATTTCCTGGCCCTGAAGCTGACCTTGACGCATAAGGTAGGTTAGGATTCCCGGATCTACAGAACCCGAGCGCGTTCCCATCATCAGACCTTCGAGCGGAGTGAACCCCATCGTCGTGTCGATGCTGAGGCCTTCCCAAATCGCTGCGAGAGAGCAACCGTTCCCCAGATGGCAGGTCACCAGCCTGAGCGACTTCAAGTCGCGGCGCAGCAATCGGGCGGCGCGCGCCGCGCAATATTGATGATTGATGCCGTGGAACCCGTAGCGGCGAATGCCGCCTTCGAACCATTCATAGGGCCCTGGATAGATCGCGGCAGCCGGCGGCATTTTCCGATGGAATCCAGTATCAAAGACGGCTACCTGAGGGATCGAGCCCAGCAGCTTCTCGACGAGTTCCATTCCTTCCAGTTCGGCTTGATTGTGGAGCGGCGCGAACGCGGAGGCGCTGGCGATCGCCGATTTGACTTCAGGTGTGATCAGCGCCGGTTCTTCAAAATGCGGTCCTCCGTGAACGATGCGATGTCCCACGACGTCGACTCTGTGGAGCGGCAAGACGCTAGCCAGCAAATGCTCCACCGCTTGCGCACGCGTCGAGACTTGGACCCGATCTTGTTGCACGACGCCGTGTGCGTCCTTCACGA
>QHXC01000183.1 GCA_003222815.1 Acidobacteriota bacterium
CCCGAGGCCGCATGGATGTAATCGCCGACCTGGCGAATCTGCTGCCCGCGACAGTCACCGCGGAACTCATGGGAGTGCCTGTGGCTGATCGCGATCAGCTGAAGGAGTGGTCCATCGATTTTTCCGAGATGCTCGGGAATTTCCAACATAACCCTGGCCGAACGCCTCGCATGTTGCAGGTCGTCGAAGAAATGACGTCTTATTACCGAGCGCGGATGAAAGAACTGGAGCACAATCCGAAAGCAGGTGTCGTGCACGCGTTGATGTCCGCCGAAGTGAACGGAGACCGGCTGACCGAAGAAGAGGTCATCGCAAATTCCATCATCACGATGACAGGTGGACAAGAGACCACAACTAACCTCATTGGAAACGGGTTACTGGCGCTAATGCAGAACCCGGAAGAACTCTCGCGGCTACGCAACGATCCCTCACTGGTCCCGGCGGCGGTCGAGGAGTTGCTCCGTTACGAAAGCCCCATCCAGTACACCTTCCGTCTCGCTCCAGAAGATCTGGAACTGGGAGGAAAGCTGATTCGCAAACGGCAAGCCGTGATGGCCGTATTGGGCGCTGCCAACCATGATCCGGCGCGCTTTCCCGATCCGGACCGGCTGGATGTGACCCGTAAGGACAACCGGCACCTGGCCTTCGGCTGGGCGAGTCATTATTGTTTTGGCGCTCCCCTGGCGCGAGTAGAAGGGCAGATCGCCTTTTCCACTCTCTTCGAACGGCTCCAGGATCTGAAGTTGGAGCCTGTCCCATTGGTCTGGCGGCACAACATGATCTTCCGCGGGCTGGAACGGCTGCCCATCAGTTTTCGGCCAGCGGGGAAACGGTAGTGAGGTCAGTTTGAACTGTAGCGGCGGTCTCTGCCAGCTGACGTGGCCATAACCGCCGGGCTTACGCCTGCGGCAGTCGAACGCGCCTATGCCTTGATCGATTCGAAGCGGGCCGCCACCCGCTACCTGCATCAGCCGCCAATTCTCCTCGACTGGAGATTGGCCATTCCCCAGTAACGCACGCGCCAAAGAAACTTCGTCCAAAAAATGATCCGAGGACTCATGAGTGTGTTTTGTCTTGCGTTGTCATTATCCGTGCTTTACCCTCTCGTGCCCACAGGGTGGAGCGAGCAGCGACGCCCCGTCCCTGGGCATATGCGTTCTCTGCCGGTACCGAGGACAGAAGAGACCATGATCGTCAACGGCATGCTCGATGAGCCGGCTTGGAAAAACGCTTCCGTGGCTGACGGCTTCTGGATGACGGAAAAGGATCAATGGCCGGCCGAAAAAACAGAAGTTTTGGTAATCGCTGACGGCGGCCACTTGTATTTTGGCTTCCGTGCATATGACGGCCAACCGGACAAGATTCTGGCCTATCAGACGCGACGCGACGGCGGACTTGGTTTGGACGATCAGGTCGGGGTGGAACTGGATCCATTCCACAATCATCGTGAAATCTCGACGTACTCGATTAACTCAATCGGGACTCAAGACGATGCTATTGCCGGCGGGCGCGCGCGAAACATCCAATGGAAAGGAGACTGGACGGCCGCCGCTGTCCGAACCGATTATGGCTGGTCCGCCGAAATTGCCATTCCCTTTGAAATATTGAATTACCGAGACGGGAACACGACCTTCGGAATAAACCTCGTACGGTATCACAATCGTACAGATGAGTGGTCGCGGTGGGCGGACCTCAGCCCGCAAAATAAGCCGGAAGAGATGGGCCATCTTACGGAGCTCCGACTACCGGTTGGCGAAAAGCCTTCCGAGTGGACGTTTCTGCCCTATACGCTGCTGGGCCATAACACTCCCGATAAGCACGGGCAAATCCATAATTTCCTCGGCACAGGTGGAATCGATATCCGCTACCAACCACGGCAGAACCAAACCGGCGTCGTTTCCCTAAATCCCGACTTTAGTCAGGTCGAGACGCAGATCACCGACATTAATTTCAACTACAATGAAAAATTCCGCCCCGACCCCCGGCCTTTTTTCCAGGAAGGTTCGGCCTATTTTGGAACCGACAACAAATACCTCTATTCCAATCGAGTTCCTGATTTTAACTATGGTGGAAAATTCTTTACACAGCTCGGCCGTAACCGAGTCGGCGCCCTCGTGACCGACGCCCAGGACGGCCGGTGGGACATGGCTTTTCGACTGGCGCGCGAGCTGGATGCTACAAATACCGCTGCTTTCATGATCGTCAGCACGGCCCGGAAAGACTTAAACAACCAGTTATTCGTAGGCTCGATCAGCGGCCGTCACCCATCGTCCGGCTTCAACTACAGTTTGGATTTGGCGAAGACAGCGACACAGAGAGAGGACGGCGATGGCGGGCAAATGCAAAGCACGTTGGGCTGGAAAGGCGATCATGCCTATTTCGGAACCAACCTCGATTACTACAGCGTCCACTTCTTTCCAGCCGATGGATTGGTCGACAGGGACGACTTGGGCACGCGCGGGATCAATAATTACGCAGGCTACTATCGAGAATACGCCAGTGGACCCTTCCGCGTATTGAGCGGATACGCGGGCTGGAAAGGACGCCAAACCACCGAAGGCCTGACGCAAGGCACGAGCTGGTTTGGCAATTCACACGCTGAGCTGCGTCAAAAAATCGTGTTCCGCGTCGACTACAGCAACGGACTGTACAGGCCAGTGGGTAGCCGCCTTGGCGAATGGTCTTCACAGATAAACCACGATCATTACTGGTCCACCGGTGTCGACTTGAATCCGCGCAGCAGTTTTATTCGTTACGGTGTGTCTTATGCCTGGGGAGAATTGGGTGGGGGCGCGTATAACTATCTTGCTCCCTACTTCTGGATCAGGCCGACTCGCAAAATCTTCTTTAATGTCAACACGGAGCGGCTCCGCAGTTTCGGTTCGGCACACCAGACCGTAGCATCCGGAGGATGGGACATCACACCACAAAATACTGTTGTTTTCCGCTATGTCTTGGCAAATCGCGAGAGTTACTTCCGCTTCGCTTACAGCCGCCAGGTTCGAAAGGGTATTAACCTGTTTGCCGTTTACGATACCAACCCGTACGAGCCCGCGAAACTTTCCGTAAAACTCACCTTCGGGCTTCCCTTCTCGTTTAGGAGAGCGTCCAGCACTCCTGGCACACCGCAAAACACCTTCCAGTAACCAGCTCACGCGCTCTTCTTCTTCCCGATGATGACGCGCGGCTCACCGGCCGCGTCGCTCACGAGATCGTACGCGCGTGTGCGCTCGAACAGCACCTTGACCTGTCGCGCCTGCCCGACGCCAATCTCGAACAGCATCCACCCCGCCGGGCGCAGGAACGGCAGCGCATCGCGCACCACGCGCTGGTGGATCGAGATTCCGTACGGTCCACCGTCGAACGCCTCGCGCGGCTCGTGCTCAAGCAGTTCGGCGCTCTTTCCGCTCTCGTCTTTGTGCAATTGTGTTTTAGAATCCGCGTCAATATGTTCAGAAAACCTGTCTTCTGGATTTTCTTTCTTGTCTTTTCAGTGGCCGCAGCAGTGTTTGCGCTGAGGAACTTCTCTGCAGCATTTCCGCTCGTTTCGATCAACCTGCAGATGGATCGCGAAGCTGCGCTCGCCGCCGCGCGCATGCTTGCGGAAAAGAATGCATGGCCGCCTGGCAGCTTCGATCAGGCGGCAGAGTTCAGCGCGGATCAGGAGGTTCAGAACTTCATCGAACTGGAAGGCGGCGGGAAACAGGAACTCAGCAGAATCCTGAAGGAAAAAATCTTCGCCCCCTACACGTGGCGGGTAAGGCACTTCAAGGAAGGTGACGCGCATGAAACTCTGGTCCGCTTCACGCCCGAAGGCGAGCCATTCGGCTTTCGAGTGCAGCTTCCGGAACAGGAAGCCGGGGACAGCATGTCCGCGGACGCAGCCCAAGGGAATGCAGAAACGGCAGCCAGGCAAGAGTGGAACGTGGACTTCAACCGGTATCGGCTTGCGGAATCCTCGAAGGAAATCCGTCCGGGCGGCCGCACGGATCACACGTTTGTTTACGAACGTCAGGATGAGCGTCTTCGCGAAGGCAGTTACCGTCTGCGTCTGGTGATTGGTGGCAACAAACTTACCGAGTTGACGTATTACGTTCAAATTCCCGAAGCATTCTCGCGGCGTTACGAGGAAATGCGTTCTGCGAATACGGCGATTACGGCGGCTTCTTCGGTTGCCACTTTCGTTTTCTATATCCTCGGGTGCTGTGGAATCGGCCTCTTCTTTATGATGCGGCGCCGGTGGGTTTTATGGTGGCAAGCGGCGTTCTGGGGTGTCTTCATTGCGTTGCTAATGGGCTTGGATCATTTCAACTCCTGGTCGCTTCTGTGGATGGGCTACGACACAGCAGTGCCTGCGAGCGGATTCGCCATCCGGCAGATCGCAACGGCTATCGGCATCTTTGGCGGACTGGCTGCCCTAATGACGGTCTCCTTTATGGCTGCCGAAACGCTCTCGCGGCGCGCTTTTCCGCACCACATTCAATTCTGGAAAATCTGGTCGGCGCCGGTAGCCGCCTCGAAGGCTGTATTCGGGCAGACGCTCTGCGGCTATCTGCTTGTGAGCGTCTTCTTTGCCTACGAAATCGTCCTGTACTTCTTCGCACAGGGAAAACTTGGTTGGTGGACGCCGTCCGATACGCTGGTCAACCCCAACATATTCGCGTCCTACCTGCCCTTTCTTTCTGCGATTGCTCAGGCAGCACAGGCTGGGTTTTGGGAAGAGTGTCTCTTCCGCGCCGCACCACTCGCAACAGCGGCCCTGATCGGGGACAGGTTTGGCCACCGTCGCACCTTTCTCATCGGCGCGATGATACTTCAGACCTTCATCTTTGCCTCGGGTCACGCCGGTTATGCGAATCAGCCCGCGTACGCCCGAGTGGTGGAACTGATTATTCCGTCTTTAATGTTCGGCGGTCTCTATCTCATCTTTGGCTTGCTGCCGGGAATCGTGCTGCACTACACGTACGATACAGTCTGGATGTCTCTTCCACTCTTTGTGTCGTCATCTGGACGCGCTCGCTTCGAGCAGATTGTCGTGATTCTGCTCGTTCTGGTACCGCTCTGGGCTGTCCTTGCAGCGCGCCTTCGTTCACGACGATGGATGGAAATGCCCGCGGAATCCTGGAACGGAGCGTGGAAACCGCTTGAGATTGAAGAGGTACCGCAACGAGAAGTGGCTGCTGGCGAGGCAACACTCATGCTACCGCTCGTGTCGCGGCTTTTACCGTATGCCGGGCTTGTGGGTCTCATCGTTTGGGTTGCGGCATCCAGCTTCCAGACCGACGCGCCACCCATCTCTATCACTCGATTCCACGCGGAAGCGAAAGCGCGTCAGGCACTGGCCGGCCGCGGTATTCAGCTTGATTCCTCCTGGACCGTCCTGTCCCGCGTTGAAGGACAGCCCGGACAACAGGACCGATTCGTCTGGCAGAACGCAGGACCTCAGGAATACGCGAGGCTGATGGGTAGCTATCTAACGCCGCCGCATTGGCGCGTTCGCTTCGCTAGATTTCAAGGTGATGTTGCGGAAAGAGCCGAAGAATATCAGGTGTTCATTGATGGCGGCGGGAAGACCATCAGAGTCACTCATGAACTTCCTGAAGCCAGACCGGGGAAGAATCTGACAGTGGACGAGGCACGCCTATTCGCGCAGTCCGCGCTGACAACGAACTTCCAGTTGCCGATTGATAGCGTAAAAGAAATTTCCGCAGAGGCGAGAAAGCGGCCCGCACGCGGAGACTGGGCATTTGTATTCTCGGATACTCGGAATTACGGGTTGCCTCAAGGTGAGCCGAGGATCTCAATTGAAATCGCAGGAGACGAGGTCGTCGATGCAGTCCGTTACGTTTATGTGCCGGAAGAATGGGCGCGCAACGAGCGCGGTGAGCGCAATTTGCCGGCGATATTCGCGGTCGCCTGCACTGTTGCCACCATCGGTATGGTCTTGGCAGGGGCTGTCGTAGCCATCGTCCACTGGAGCCGGAAACGTGGATTCTCGGTGCCCGCTTTCTTTGCATTCGTTGGTGTGTTGTTTCTGCTCGTGGCAACGAATCTCTTCAATAACTGGCCTGTCATTGCTTTTCAGCTTTCTACAGCACAACCGCTGATGCTTCAGGCGGCCGTTGGTATCAGCGTTTCGCTCGTGGTAGCACTTTTCCGTTCCGTGGCGCTCGCCCTCGCCGGCGGACTTGTGGCCAGTTCGAAAAATGCTTCGCGCGTGTTCGGACTTGGGAAAACTATTTTGATGGGCGCCGCCGTTGGAGGAGCGATGGCGGGACTCAGCGCTCTGGCCAGGTTGGCTGCGCCATCCATCGCGCCGAACTGGGGCAGTCTCGACGCAGCTTCCATGCTCTGGCCAATGCTGGGCGCCGCTCTTACTCCTCTTAATCAGTTTCTAACGCAGGCGCTGCTCTTGCTGCTCCTGTTCCTCGCTGTAGCTCAGAAGCCGCGCTGGTGGCCACTTCTGGTGTTGGCGGGGTTGATCCTCGCGGGACCGTCCTCGCTGGAAACGATTTCATCGTGGCTGATTACCGGAGTTACAGGCGGAATCGTTCTCGCGGCGGCATATGTGCTAGTACTGCGGCATCAACCGAAATTGGTCGTCACCGCTATCGCGACACTGGCCATCCTTTCCACTTTGCGAGACGGCTTACGCCACTCCTATCCTGGAGCCCTGATCGGCTCGATAGCTGCGATGATCCTGATCGGCCTGGCCATGTGGGTCTGGCTTAAACTCTCGATGCACCCGTCAGTGCAGGATCTGCTAGAGTTGAGAAACGCGGCGCACCCTGAGGGCGTGCGATAGAATTGGAGTCGCGGGCTTTAGCCCGCGTTCCAGAAGTGCTGTTCCGATGCGCATTACCGAAATCTTCTTCTCCATTCAAGGCGAGTCCTCGCACGCGGGAAAGCCATGTGTTTTTGTCCGGCTGACCGGGTGCTCGCTGCGCTGCGTTTACTGCGATACGAAGTACGCATACGCTGGGGGTCGCGAGATGTCGCTGGATGAAGTGTTGTCGGCAATAACCAGCTACCCGGTAAAGCTCGTCGAGGTGACGGGAGGCGAACCGCTGGAGCAGGAGGAGGTTTATCCTCTGATGACTTCCCTCCTGGATCGTGGCTACACCGTAATGCTGGAGACCGGCGGCCATGTGAGCGTGGACCGCGTCCCGAAGCCGGTGATTAAGATTATCGACATCAAATGTCCGGACAGCAATGAAGGCCACACCGTGCGCTGGGAAAACATCGATCTTGTTGAGCCCTACGACGAATTCAAATTCGTGATCTCATCGCGGATGGACTATGAGTGGTCCAAGAACATCTACGTCGAGAGACTTCGTCACAAGCCCAATACCGTTCTTTTCTCTCCCGCCCATGATGAACTGCCGGCCGTGAACCTGGCACGCTGGATTCTGGAGGATGGCCTTCCGGTTCGCCTCCAGTTGCAGATCCACAAATACATATGGGGCCGAGAGGCGCGCGGAGTCTAAGCCCTTTGACTTTCACTCGCTAAGGCTATTAGAATTCAGGCTCTTGGTATGAAATCCAGATCCAATAAGCCCAGAGCCGTGGTCCTAGTGAGCGGCGGAATGGATAGCTGTGTCACCGCCGCTATTGCCAGCCAGAACTATGAGCTGGCGGTTCTTCACGCGAGCTACGGACAGCGGACTGAGCGACGGGAGCTTCAGGCATTTTACGCGCTTTGCGAATATTTTCGTGCTGCGGAACGGCTGGCCGTGCGGCTGGACTACTTCTCGGCGATAGGGGGTTCCAGTCTCATCGATTCCCGCATGCAAATCCGCGACGCCGACCTTGCCAGCAGTGAGATTCCAAATACTTACGTCCCTTTCCGAAACGCGCACTTTTTATCCATCGCAACATCGTGGGCGGAAGTCATCGGCGCGACGAAGATCTTCATCGGTGCGGTATGGGAGGATAGTTCCGGATATCCGGACTGCCGGCCGGAGTATTACGAGGCGATGAATCGGGTGATCCGCGCAGGGACGCGGCCTGCGACGAATATCACCATAGAAGCACCATTGATCTACCTCTCAAAACGCGACATCGTCAAAAAGGGTGTCGAGTTGGCTGCTCCGTTCCATTTGACCTGGTCGTGCTATCGGAATTCGGAGGAAGCCTGCGGTGTTTGCGATAGTTGTGCTTTAAGGCTCAGAGCGTTTCAGGAAGCGGGTGTTGAGGATCCGATCGCTTACACAACCAAACGGGAGTACACGCGAATTTGAGTTATTTGATTTCCAGGCGGGGGGGAACCGGCCAATGCGCTCAAGGAGGCCGCCGCAAGGCGGTGTACCAACTACGGCTGGCCGGTGGGCCCGACGCTATATTAAACGGAGGATTCAATGAAATTTGCCAGCAAAATCCTGCCCTTCCTCGTGGTGGCGATGTTGTTTGCCCTTCCCGGTTTTGCCCAAACTGGGAATATCTCGGGGAAAGTGGTCGACACTGAAGGGAAGCCCGCGACCGGTCTCACCATTTCCATCGATCGTCAGGGCATTACCCAGCACTTCGAAGTCAAAACCGACGGTAAAGGCCAGTACCTGCACGCAGGCCTGCCCACCGGCCAATACAAAGTCAGCGTCATTAAAGATGGCAAGACTCTCACTTCAAACCCGAGTGTTCGCGTAACCTTTGGCGGCGATACCAAAACCGATTTTGACCTCAAGCAGGCGGCTGCACAGGGCGCCTCGGAAGAAGAACGGGCCAAAATCGCCGAGGAAAAAGCCAAGCAGGAAGCCGTGAAGAACTCCTTCGAATTAGCTCGGACCGCCATGACCGCGAAGAATTATGACGAAGCGATTCGGCTCTTCAAGGAAGCTGCGGAAAAAGATGCGACGCAGCACGTGATCTTTGCGAACCTTGCTGACGCCCTCTCCAGCGCCAAAAAGTACGATGACTCGGCTGCCGCCTATCGGAAAGCGATCGAGCTGAAGCCCGATGAGGCCGCGTATTATAACAATCTGGGCATCGTGCTCGGAAACGCAGGCAAAATCGATGAAGCGACCCAGTCTCTTCAGAAGGCCGCGGAACTCAATCCTACCGGCGCCGGACAGAGCTATTACAACCTCGGCGCGGTGCTGACCAATCGCGGACGGACCAAGGAAGCCGCTGATGCTTTCAAGAAAGCCATCGAGTTCAATCCGCAGATGGCTCAGGCTTATTACCAGCTCGGGATTTCGTACTTCGGTGCGCCCAACACAATACCCGAGGCGATCCCGGTGCTTGAAAAATTCCTCCAGATGCAGCCAAGCGGGCCGGATGCCGAAGCCGCCAAGCAGCTAATCGAGGCTGCAAAGCAGGCCGCTCCGACGGGCTTCAAGAGCGAGAAAGCCATCGCCGAGGAAAAGGCTGCCGCCGAAAGAGCTGAGAAAGCCAAAGCGGACGCGGAGAAGGCAAAGAAGAAGAGATAGGAAAAACGATTTCGGATAGCGGAATTGCGGATTTCGGATTTGGGGGACGGCCCCGACTCATGCTGGTTCAGCAAACGGGGCAACTTCTGGGTACATCCTCGCCTTTTATCAAGTACAGAGCACAATGTCGCGCCCGGCACTCAACGCATCTTCAAGCACGCCGCAGAACCACCCCGAGGTCACCAACGAGCAAATGATTGCGCTGTTCAAACAAGCGTTGGAAAAGAATCCGAACCAACCCGAGTTGATGACGCGCTACGCGAACTTCCTGTTCGACCTTGGAAAATACTCTGAAGCGGCAGTTTTGTTTCAAAAGGTGCTCGTGCTTCAACCTAATGACCTGAATGTCCGAACCGATATGGCCACAGCGCTCTGGAATACCGGTCAGAGAGAAAAGGCGATGGACGAGTACCGCAAAGCGCTTGCAGCCAATCCGAATCATATGCCGACATTGCACAATCTCTTTGTTGCAGTGCTCGACGGAGATCACAATACAAAAGCCGCGGCTGATATTCTGAAAAAGATGGAAGAAATTGATCCGAAGTACTCCGATTTACCTGCACTGAAGAAACGCCTCGCCGAAGAAGGCGGCAAGGCGGTCAAATAACATGCGCTTCCTGTTGCGAGTCCTGGGTGTATTTTTGGCAATCTACGCAGCCCTGACAGTGCTCCGAAGCCTTCTTGCTGCAATATCTCCAGCCCGTCCCATTCGGCCAGCGTCGGCAGGCCACCTTGTCAAAGATCCCGTTTGCGGGACTTACGTTCCGGAAGGATCCGCACTGAAAGCAGAGAACCAATTTTTCTGCTCGGAAGAGTGCAGGCAAAAGTTTATCAAGTCCTGAGACCCTCGGGACTTGCTATTTCGGGCTTTGGATCCGCATATGGTAGAACGACCGATATACAAAGAACATCGAAACGGCAAGGAACACGACAGCAATTGCCGTCGTAAGCCACCTTCCTTGATCATTCGCGACAGAAACAGCGAGTTCCACAGCGAGCAATCCGAACAGCGTTGTAAATTTGATGATCGGATTCAGAGCGACGGAGCTGGTGTCCTTGAAAGGATCTCCCACGGTATCTCCGACAACAGTAGCGGCGTGCAGGTCCGTGCCTTTGGCTTTCAGTTCCGTCTCCACGATTTTCTTCGCGTTGTCCCAGGCGGCTCCGGCGTTCGCCATAAAAATTGCCTGATACAAACCAAATAACGCGATCGAAATCAGATAGCCAATAAAAAAGTAAGGCTCCAGGAATGCGAAGCCAAGCGTTGCGAAGAATACGGTCACGAAGATGTTGAACATGCCTTTCTGGGCATACTGCGTACAGATCTCGACGACTTTCTTCGAATCGCTTACTGAGGCCCTGGTTGTGCTTTCAAGCTTGATGTTCGCCTTGATGAACTCGACGGCAGAAAGGGCGGATGAAGGATTGAAATGTTGGCTAGCAGATCGGGCCGGAGACTCTCCGTTAGCAGTACAATCATCGAAAAGATCATGGTCGTCGCGCCGACCACCGCCGTGCCGATGAGCACCGGTTTCGCCGTTGCTTTGAAAGTATTTCCCGCGCCGTCGTTTTCTTCGAGGTACTCTTTGGCTTCTTCAAACTTGGGAGTGAATCCGAAATTTTTCTTGATGTCTTCCTTGATTCCGGAGATCTGTTCAATCGTCGACAGCTCAAACACGGACTGCGCATTGTCCGTAACCGGACCGTACGAATCGACCGCGATCGTCACGGGTCCCATGCCGAGAAAGCCGAACGCCACAAGGCCAAAAGCAAACACGGCCGGAGCTATCATGATGCCGGCCGGGAAAAAGTTGCTCACCTCGTAGCCAATGCCCATAAGCACAAGGATCGCCAGCCCGAGCCAATAGGCGCTGAAGTTCCCTGCGACGAAACCAGACAGGATATTGAGCGAAGCTCCGCCCTCGCGCGATGCTGTAACGACCTCACGCACATGGCGAGATGACGTGGACGTGAAGACCTTGACAAATTCCGGAATGATGGCGCCGGCGAGAGTCCCGCACGTGATCACAGTCGAAAGCTTCCACCACAACGATGTGTCGCCGCCTAGCTCCGGGATCAGCAGCCTCGAAAGCGCGTATGTCAGAACCACGGAAACTACCGACGTCAACCACACCAGCGATGTGAGCGGCGCTTCAAAGTTCATTTTGTCGACGTTTTCGTACTTGGCCTTGGCGATAGCGCCATTGACAAAGTAACTCAGAGCCGAGGCCACGATCATGAGAATGCGCATGCTGAAGATCCAGACCAGCAACTGTACCTGGACAATCGGATCTTTCACGGCAAGCAGGATGAACGAGATCAGTGCAACGCCCGTGACGCCGTATGTTTCAAAGCCGTCGGCCGACGGCCCAACGGAATCTCCGGCGTTGTCGCCGGTGCAATCGGCGATGACACCAGGATTCCGGGCGTCGTCTTCTTTGATCTTGAAGGCAATCTTCATCAGGTCCGAGCCGATGTCCGCAATCTTGGTAAAGATTCCACCGGCCACGCGAAGAGCCGCTGCGCCCAGCGATTCTCCGATAGCGAATCCAATGAAGCACGGATAGACCAGGTTGCCGGGAATGAAGAGCAGAATGCTCAGCATGAAAAACAACTCAACGCTGATGAGAAGCATGCCGATGCTCATACCGGATTCCATCGGAATGTGGTAACACGGGTAAGGCTTACCCCGAAGGCTCGCAAAGGCCGTTCGAGAATTCGCGAACGTGTTCACGCGAATCCCAAACCAGGCAACGGAGTAGCTGCCCCCTATTCCTAACAGGCTGAAGATAAGAATCATGACGACCTTGAAGGGTTCGAGGTGCTGCAGGAATCCAAAATAGAAAATAATGACAATGCCGATAAAGACCTCGAGGATCAGCAGAAACCTGCCCTGGGTCAGGAGATACGTCTTGCAGGTCTCGTAAATCAACTCCGAAATCTCCTTCATCGAGGAGTGGACGGGCAAATTCTGGAGTCTTTGATAGATGATGAGACCGAAGACCAGACCCAGTGCGGCAACAACCAAACCGGCGGTCAACAGGGAGGCGCCGCTGACGCCACCCACAAACGTAGCCCGGTTCAAGTCGGGCAACGCGAGGTTGATTTCCCCACCGCGATGCTCGGCTGGCACACCTTGCTCAGACGCAAATGCGGGAATTCCCACAGCAACAGTCAACAACATCAGGCTCAAGAAAATTGCCGCACGCCGGAATAGAGGCATGAGATGTCCTCCGCTCACAAATTCCTTGGGTCCAGCCAATCCCGAAGGGCATCGCCCAGGAAATTAAAAGACAAAACCGTCAAGGCCAACGCTATCGATGGAAAGACCACCATGTGCGGCGCGTCGAAGAGATGATTGCGCGCGTCATTCAGCATGGCGCCCCAACTTGGCGTCGGTGGGGCAATTCCGAGCCCCAGGAAACTCAGTGATGCTTCAGCAAGAATCGCGCCTGCCATTCCGATGCTGGCCTGAACCAAAACCGGCTGAATAATATTCGGCAAAATATGGCGGATGAAAATTCTCAGGCGGGATGCGCCCAATGCGCGAGCCGCTTCTACGAACTCAAGGGTTTTGACCTTGAGGACCTGTCCTCTCGCCAGCCGCGCATATCCAACCCAACCGATAATGGTCAGCGCGAAAATCAATCGATCCAGACCCGGGCCCAAGAACGCCACAAGCGCGATCGCGAGCAGAATCCCGGGGAAGGCCAGCAAGGAATTGATGACCACCATCGTGACAAAAGCGTCCAGTTTACCCCCAATGTAGCCGGCAAATCCGCCGATCAAGACGCCGGCTATTCCGGAAAGCAAAACAACCGTGGCCCCGACCCGCATACTCACTCGGGCCCCCAAAAGGATTCGCGAGAGGATATCACGCCCCAAGTCGTCATTGCCAAATGGATGGCGCCAGGAAGGACCCTGAAGACGGTCCACCAGATCCTGATCGGCCGGATCATAGGGGATGAACCACGGCGCGAACACGGCTGTGAGCGTGAGTGCGGTCACGATAACCAAGCCCCCGACTGCAAGTTTGTTTTTCCGCAGAAACTCAGTCATAGCGGATGCGCGGGTCCACCACCGAGTAGAGAAGATCGGTGATCAGATTGATCAAGATGTAAGTCAGCGCAATCGTCAGGATACAGCCCTGCACCAACGGATAGTCCCGCGCACTAATCGCCTGGAAGGTTAACCGCCCGAGCCCAGGCCACGAAAAGATCATCTCTGTGATGATGGCGCCGGCCAGCAATGTTCCCGTCTGAAGGCCCAGGACCGTGATTACCGGAATCAGGCCGTTCCGTAGTGCGTGCGTGAACAGCACTGTGCGCTCTGAAAGACCCTTGGCGCGAGCCGTTCGAACATAGTCCTGCCGGATTTCCTCGAGCATCGATCCGCGGACCATTCGCGTTGTAATTGCGGCAAACGCAGCACCCAACGTAGCTGTGGGGAGGACGAAATGAGAAAACCCATCGCGTCCGGATACAGGCAGCAGGCCGAGAACGACGGAAAACAGCAAGATCAACATCGGCCCGAGCGCGAAACTGGGGAGGGAAATACCGAGCAGGCTGATGAATCCAATTGCGCGATCCGCTGCGCGTCCTCGCCGGATCGCGCTGACGACGCCGAACGGCACCGCCAACACCACGGAAAAGACCATCGCCGCGGCGGCGAGTTCGATGGTTGCTGGGTATCTCGCGAGTATCGATGAAGCTACCGATTCTTGGTTTCTAAAAGAGACGCCCAAGTCCCCCCGAAGCAACCCCACGATGTAGGTGCGATATTGTTCCAGGAAGGGCCGGTCCAGTCCCAATTCGTGGCGCAACCGCTCGACCTGCGTGACAGCGGCCCCTTCTCCCAACATTTGCGCCACGGGATCGCCCGGCACCATATGGATTAATCCAAACACCAGTGTGACCACAATCCAAATAACCGGCAACGTCAAAACAAGACGGCGCAGGATTAACGAAGCCATAAGGATCGAGTATAGCTTGCAACGAAAAGAGGAAGGAGCCCCTTCCGGGGCTCCAGCGGGGTTTTGAAAGGGAAAATCGAGCTAAACGATTTGCTTTTCTTATAGCAAAGCTCGTGCCAAACCTGATCGCATTGTAAATTCATGGACTTAATCCAGGCGGCGCCTTGAACCGATCTATCAACCTGACAAAATTCGATCCACTTCTTTTCCTTTTTTTGCATTTGAAAGGCCGCAACTCTCTTGCCGGCGGCCTTGTTACATCCATTTCAAGGTTCCGTAAACTTATTGTTAATTCAAGCCCGACCCCCTTTCGTCCTTTAAAAAAGCCGGTATGTTTAGCGATGGCGATATTCAAAAGGAGGCCCATCAAGTGATGCTCAAATCTACAAGCGCGGCTCTAGCAATGCTGGTATGGTCCGGAGTTTGTTGGGGACATGTCGATGAGTTGGAAAAATTGAATAGCGTGGTTGAGCGGCAACAGCAAGAAATCGAAGAATTGAAGGCGCAGCTGGGAAGAATCGAGCGCGCCCTGGGGCTCGGCGCTCCGGCAATGCTGCAGCCCGCAACGTACTCACCTCAGGCTCCACAGCCGGCGCCGGTTGCGCCGGCTGCAACAACGGCGCCCGCTCCGGCCGGTTTCCGGCTCAGCGGTGACTTTCGATTTCGATTAGATGCTGGGATTCGCGGCGCAACACCCACAACGCCCGGGCTACAGAACATTCGCGGCCGATATCGCCTGCGGCTGAATGCAGACCGTGATGTTGCATCCGACTTGAGCTTTCACGGACAGCTTTCGACGGGGGCCGTCAACAACGGCATCACTTTCGACCAGGATTTCGCCGGCGGAGTGACTCGCCATCCATTCTTTATTTCAGAAGCCTACGTGGACTACCACCCCGGACCCAATTTCTCGATTCGCGGCGGCAAGCTGGATGAAGTTTATGCGGACAATCTTCGATTCCTGTGGGATGACGATGTCCGGTTCAATGGATTTAACGAACGTTGGAGGACCGGCCACGTCGAGTTCCGTGGCGGGCAGTATCTATTCATCAATCCCAACGTCTTTTCTGTTCCCGACGGTTCTCCGCTGACCCTCGCCGGCTTACAACCCAGGACGATCGCACGTGCGAGCCAGATGTTCCATCAGGGCCTGACTGTCGATGGGCGCATCAACGATCGCTGGCGCCACCAGGTGACCACCGACATTCAGCTTTATCGGAACCCGAACCTGCTGGCACTAACCTCGCATGCCAACGGTTTTGGGGCCACTGTCGCTCCCGGCATCGGACTCATGCCATCGGGCCCTGCCCCCGGAACCGGGAATGCCACACGCGGACCCAACAGCGCCGTGCTATTCGCCCCGCACTATCAGGTCGCTCGAGCCGTGTATCGTCTCGATGCGACCGGCCTGGGCGGTAACCCGCGGCTTCCCGTGACCTGGGTCGTCCAAACCGCGCGGAATGTCGGGACATCGCAGCTTCGTGACGCTCTGCTCACTTCCCTGAGCATTGGCCGAAACACACAAGCAGGCGATCTTCGCGGTCAGTACATGTTTGCAATCAAGGACGCCAATTCACTGATTTCCCAGTTGACCGACGATGACCTTGGAACTGGTCTTGGTGTCAACATCGCGACTCATCACTTCCGTGTGGACTATACGCTTCGTCCCAATATCCAACTCCAAAATCTACTATTCCTTCAGACTGAACGTCGCAACTCGAATCCTGCCGCATCTTTCTTTGTTCCTCTCGGCCGCGATGCCCCTCGAACCTGGCGCTACCTGGGCCAAATCGCGATTTCCTTTTGAAAGACGGGCGCGAATTACGCCAACGACGCGAATGTTTGTTTGGTGTAATTGGCGTAATTGGCGGCTTCTGGGTTTTTCCGTTGACAGGCTTCCGTTAGAAAACTACGATCAACCGAGTTTTTCAGATTTTTTCGGGGTGGTTTTCGTTGGAAAGGATTTCACTTACCGCCTTCTTTCCAGCCTACAACGACGCGCACACTATCGAGGAAATCGTGCGCACGGTTGTGGTGGAGATGCGCAAGGTAACCGGCGATTTCGAGGTGCTTGTCGTCGATGACGGAAGCAAGGACCAGACGGGGCTGCTCCTGGACCGTCTCGCCGTGGAATTGCCCTTTCTTCGCGTGATTCATCACGAGCGGAATTTCGGCTATGGCGCAGCGTTAATTTCCGGTTTCAAGAATGCACGCAAGGATCTCATTTTCTATACAGACGGGGACGGGCAGTACGACGTTCGCGAGATCCATAACCTGTTGGCGCAGCTCAAACCGAACATCGACCTGGTGAATGGTTACAAGGTCAAACGAGCCGATGCGTGGTATCGCATCTGGATCGGAGCGTTGTACCGGCGCATGATGAAGTGGGTTTTCCGGCTATCTATCCGCGACGTGGATTGCGACTTCCGCCTTTTCCGCCGCCATATCTTCCAAACGATTTCGCTCGAATCCAGAAGTGGTGTGATCTGTGTCGAAATGGCCAAAAAGTTCGAACGGGCAGGATTTCGGATGGTTGAAGTCCCTGTCAGCCATTACCCACGGATGCATGGACGGAGCGAGTTCTTCCGAGTCAGGCACCTCGTTTATACCTTCCGGGGGCTGCTTAAGATCTGGTGGAACCTGGTCCTTTCACCCAGGTTGCCGGTATGGATGAGTATCGCGGCCAAAAAGTCCTGATCACTGGCGGCCTGGGCTTCATCGGCAGCAATCTCGCAATTCGGCTCGTTCAAACTGGAGCTTCGGTCACGATTCTCGATTCCTTCGACCCTACCTGTGGCGCCAATTACTTCAACATCGAACCGATCCGCAACGATGTAGAAATGGTCGAAGGGGATAGCTGCGACCTCGCCCTCGTGCGCGGGCTCGTACGTGGCAAAGGCTATATCTTCAATCTCGCAGGTCACGTCAGCCACATCGAATCCATGGAAGATCCGTTTGCCGATCTCCAGATGAATGTCGTTGCGCCGCTCACCGTACTGGAAGCCAGCAAGCATGAAAACCGCGAAGCCCGGATTGTTTATTCTGGAACGCGGCAGGCTTACGGCCGACCCGAGAGCCTGCCCTTGCTGGAAACCCAGGTTCTTAAACCCATCGATGTAAATGGTGTGAACAAGTTGGCGGGAGAGTGGTATCACATGGTTTACTACCGCGCCCACGGGATACGGACGATTTCGCTGCGCCTGGTCAACACCTATGGACCGCGTCAGCTTGTGAAGCACGCCAAGCAGGGCTTCGTCGGATGGTTCATTAAACAGGCTATGGTGGGTGCGGAGATCCAGGTCTTCGGAGATGGCCAACAGCTCCGCGGCTTCAACTATGTTGATGACGTTGTTGATGCTCTTTTGATCGCAGGAGCCAACGACAGCATCCTGGGCGATTATTTCAATCTAGGCGGTGCAGACCCAATACCTCTGGAAACATTCGTGAAGGTCTTGTTGAGCATCACGGGCCGCGGCTCATACCGCATTGTGCCTTTCCCCGCCGAGAGAAGGGCCATCGATATCGGAAGCGTTTATACCTCATTCGCGAAATTCAATTCCGCTACGGGTTGGATGCCGCGCGTTTCACTGGAAGAAGGGCTAGCCCGCACTGTGGATTATTACCAACGCTATCAGGCCCACTATTGGTAAGCTCCCCGCGGATGCGTGACGAAGATTTCGAGCTCTTATACAAACTGGAAGAGAATTATTGGTGGTTCGCGGCAATGCGTCAGATCACCGATACGATCGCAGCCGCCGAACTTCAAAAACCGAACCTCCGCGTCCTTGATGCCGGATGCGGAACGGGTTTCAATCTCGGTCACTACGCGGCTGCCAAAAGCCGGGACGTCTATGGTTTCGACATCGCAGTCTCCGCGCTCGATGGCGTGAGAAGACGCGGGTTTCGGAAAACGGCTCAGGCTTCAGTCGCCGATATTCCGTTTAAGTCCGATACCTTCGACCTTGTCTTCTCGTTCGAGGTTCTCACACAAACCCCTTATGAAATACACGATGTGGCGCTTCGTGAAATGTGTCGCGTCTTGAAGCCCGGTGGTTTTCTCTTCATCCGGGTGCCGGCGTTCATGTGGCTTTGGTCTTCGCATGACGAGGAACTACGGGTGTTCTATCGCTACACGCGCGATGAGCTGGCGAAAAGACTCCGTGATTCAGGGTTCGTTATCGAATGGGCAAGCTACGCGAACAGCTTCCTGTTTCCCGTGATTCTGCTACGACGATTCATCAAGCACCTGGGAATCGGCAAGGGCAGTGACGTCCGGCCATTGCCGAGCGGACTCGGATGGTTGAATACGCCCTTGCGCGGAATCCTCCAGCGCGAAGCGCAGTGGTTCAAGGCCGGCAAACGCTTCCCTTTCGGGCTGTCCGTGATTTGCTATGCGAGGAAGCCCCTCATTTCTTATGAAAGTCAGACATCCTGATTTCGAGGAATTCGTCACGAGCCTGAACGCGGGCTAAAGCCCGCGACTACAAGCTTGAGATAACGTGCAGGCTCCATGTAGTCGCGGGCTTCAGCCCGCGTTCGGCTCATCTGTTTTCCTCGACCGTCGGACCCAGCGGGCTACCGCTTAAAGAAGGAGCGGACTCCATCAATCACGCGCTCCGCCTCCCCATTAGATAGGAACGCGTGAATAGGCAGGCTTAGCACGCGTGCGCACAGCGAGTCCGCGTTGGGGCACCGCCCGGGGTTGAATTCTCTGAAGGCCCTCTGACGATGCACTGGAATGGGGTAGTGGACCAGCGTCGGAATGTCCAATGAAGCGAGGTGAGCGCGCAGCTTATCTCGCTCAGCAGTAGTGATGACGAACAGATGATAGTTACTTGTTCCCGTTTCCGCCTGCATTGCCAGCGGCAACCCATCGAACGCTTCCCGATACATCCTTGCGATTTCCCGGCGGCGCCGGTTCCAATCATCGAGTGTTCGGAGTTTGACTCGTAACACCGCGGCCTGCAGTTCGTCCAGCCGGCTGTTCTGGCCAAGAATTTCGGAGGAAAAATTTTCATGCTGGCCGTAGTTGCGCAAAAGCCGCGAGCGTTTTGCGATTCCTGCATCCGACGTAACGATCATTCCACCATCGCCGTAGGCGCCGAGATTCTTCGTTGGGTAAAAACTGAATGCCCCGGCAACGCCAAAGGAGCCACAGCGTCCCCATTTTGCGTCGCTTCCGTGCGCCTGGCCTGCATCCTCAAGAACAGGCACCCCGGCCCTGGCGATTTCCTTCAACCGCGCCGGCATTCCGTAAAGATGCACGGGCACGGCAGCCTTGGTGCGTGACGTTTTTCTCTCCATTG
>QHXC01000184.1 GCA_003222815.1 Acidobacteriota bacterium
TTCGCCAGGACTATTTGCCGACCAACGTAGACGATGGGCAATTCGAAGTTCGTGTAACGGCTCCCGAAGGTATTAGTCTCGCCGCTGTGGATCACCTCATGCGGACCATTGAGGCTAAAGTCCAAGCGACGCCCGGCGTGACACTGGTGCTCGGTACCTCGGGCAGCGACTATGGTGGCTCGCTCAGCCAGGGGCGTATCTACGCGCAACTGCTGCCGTTCGAGAAGCGAGTGTTCTCGTGGTCACGATTGCTTCGTGGCCTGCTCCATGCCGATCCGATGGAAGCATTCCGTCATAATTTCAGCCAGCGCGACGTGATGCAGTCGGTGCGGCAAGAATTGGCGCAATACCGCGACCTCAAATTTCAGATCAACAACGTCCAATCGATCAATCTTAGTGGTGCAGGGGGAAGACTCGACATTGGATTTGTGTTCCGTGGTCCCGAGGTGGAGAAGCTCGTCGAGTATGCTTCTGCTCTTGTAAAACGTGGGCCTGAATTGGGCTTGCTGGATGCGCAGGTCTCGCTTCAGCTCAACCGCCCGGAATTACGCCTGGAGGTGGATCGGCATCGCGCCGCAGATCTCAATGCGGATATTCAGAGTATCGCATCAGCTATGCGGTTGATGGTCGGAGGCGACGAAAGAGTTTCGCGGTTCCATGATGCGGAAGTGAACGAAGACTATGACGTTGAACTCCGGCTCGCGGAAGGTTCCCGCAACGACCCGGATACGATTTCTAGACTCTATGTACCGACAAGAACCGGGAAGCTCGTGCGCCTCGACAATATCGTTCGGGTTCAGCCCGCTCAGAGCGTGTCGCAGATCAATCGTCTGGACCGGCAACGTCAGGTCATGATGCAGGCATCCGTGGCACCGGGATATGGTCTCGCTGACCGAAACCAGGCTTTGATTGAAGCTGCCCGCGACCTCAATATGCCTGCCGGTTACTCCACGCTCATTACAGGACGTGGCCGCGAGTTGGAACGCACGTTCACCGAGTTTCTAGTTGCATTTACGCTATCGGTGATCTTCATGTACATGATTCTGGCTTCTTTGTTTGAGAGCATCAGCCACCCGTTCACGATCCTGTTGGCACTGCCTCTGGCTGTTCCATTCGCACTGTTTTCTCTTTGGGCGACCGGACAGAGTCTGAATCTGTACTCGGCTCTTGGCATGTTGGTCTTGTTTGGGGTCGTGAAGAAGAACGCCATATTACAGATCGATCACATGAATGCATTGCGCGCCGAGGGTACCTCCAAAACGGAAGCAATCCTGATGGGCAATCGCGATCGCCTTCGTCCTATTCTGATGACCACGATGGCCCTCGTTGGCGGCATGCTTCCGCTGGCGCTGGGCACCGGGCCCGGCGCGGAAGAGCGTCGCGCTGTTGCAGTTGCTGTGATTGGCGGGCAGAGTTTGTCGCTGCTGCTGACGCTCCTAATGGCTCCGGTCGCTTATTCGCTGATCGACGATCTGAGCGTGTGGTTGCGTCCTACTGCAAAGGTGCCTTTCTCCAACCGCGCGCTCCGCGATCCGAGCGATTAGGAGATCCTCCGTTTTCTCGCTTGTCATTTGATAAAAGATCGTGTTAGGTAACTCCTATGTTGGCGACACGAATACGGCAGAAAGATGGGATCTTTTACTTCGTTTCCTTCAAGGCACGAGACGTTCTGAACCGCGTCCGATTTACGAGCCGCTTCTATTTCGAGGGTGAGACGATCGAGGCTGAAGCGGATACCGAAGATCCGATAGCCAAGTTCATTGGTTCGGTGGAGAGAAACGACAAAGCTTTCCAGCGATTGCTGAGCAGGCGTAAGGTCCGGGATATCGTGAACTTCTACGAATCGGCGGAAACCCAGCCCGCGATTCCTGGAAGTATTCTTCTATTCTCCGAGGATGTGTTGAAATTTCGGCCGCTCGGTCATTATGAATCTGTTGGCGACCTGGAAGATCCGAAATCCGGTTTTCTGATTATTGACGGCCAGCATCGGCTCGCGGGACTGCGCTTTTACAGCGCTCGAAATCCGAGTTTGCTCGACCAGATCGAAGTTCCATGCGTCATCTTTGATGGCAAGACAGGAGACTTTGCTGCCGAGATGTTCGTCATCATCAACTCCACCCAAACCCGCATCAATCGGTCGCACCTCGTGGATCTGCTCGACCGGATCAGCCGGTACGACGATAAGACCCGTCTTGCGGCCGTACTGGTCCGAAAACTTTACGAAGAAACGTCATCGCCGCTGCAATACAAGATCAACCGTTTGGGAGGCCGTAGCCGTCAGGAAAAGTGGATCCTTCAAGCGGAACTGTTCAACGAGGTCAAAAAACTCGTCGACCAGCACGAAAAGCTTTTCATGAAGGAATTTCGCGGTAAGCCGGAGCGCCCATTTGAGCTGATTGCAGACTATTTGAAGGCTGTTCGCTCCGTCATGGATAAGATCTGGGGCGCCAACGACCGGTACAAATTTACGAGCAGCGTCACTCTCAAAGCCATTATCCGTGTCTTTGGGGATTTCCTGGAGCGCGAGGATCTGATTGAAAAATGGCGTGAGAATCCTTCACCACGAATTTTTGAAAGGCTGGTCTCTCGCTGGGCAGACCTCAAAGATGAATTTCGTAACGAAGGCTTCTACGAACGCTTTCCCGCCAAGGGTCAGATCGAACGCGTTCGCGTCATCGAACAACGCCTTTTGCGCGAGGTGCCTGCGCATTAATGACTGGGTTGACGCTGGCCTATGCGTGCGAGCAGGCAACGGACTGGCATAACCGGCGTCCGAAGTTGGACGCGGGAAACGCGGGCTAGAGTCCGCGCGGGTCCGCGCGATTCTTTGCTATACTGTCGGGAAAAGCCGTGAAATGCCTCATCCTGTTCATTAGTTTCGGACTCATCCTCAGCATCTGTAGCATCTCTTTTGTAACAGAGGCCCACGACGTCATTACAACCAAGATCACATTTAGCCGCGAAATCTCACGGATTTTCTACGAGCGCTGCGTTTCGTGCCATCATGACGGCGGGTCGGTGTTCTCGCTGATGGCTTATCCTGAAGTGCGCCCATGGGCGGTGGCGATCAAAGAAGAGGTACTCTCGCGGCGCATGCCTCCTTGGGGTGCTGTGAAGGGTTTTGGAGAATTTCGGAACGATCAGGCTTTAACGTCAGAACAGTTGGAATTGATAACACAGTGGGTCGAGGGTGGAGTTCCTGAAGGCGAGGCACAAGACTTGCCTCCGCAACCGAAGTTTGCCGGCGACTCCGGGACGCCTGGCCCGGACGGCCTCGTCGTGAGCGGTGATTTCAAACTCGACCGTGCCCTCAAGCTGGACGGTCTGTGGCCGCAAAAAGTGACGGACGATGAATCCTTGCAAGTCATCGCCGAACTTCCGACCGGGAACGTAGAGCCACTGCTCTGGTTGTACGAGTACAAATCCAAATATGGTCATCCTTTCCTGCTCCGGACGCCGATTGATCTTCCTGCCGGTACCATCGTCCGCGGCGTTCCGCCGCAGTCGAGCATTGTGCTCATACCTGCCACGTTAACTCCGGCGACTGAGGCTCAAGACACACAACGATGATGAAATCCCGTTTGCCGTTTCTAATTAGAAATTCGGGCTAGTTGCTTTGGGCGGTTCGAATAAAACCACCAGCAACTCGTTTCCACCAGGGTTGTGCTCTGTACTCGGATCGAGCCAGGCACGCCACGATGTTGATCTCCAGGGCATGAAGGTTGACCGGTTTGATCATGTAGTCGAATGCACCTAGCGCGCGCGCCTCTCGTGCAATTTCACCGTCGACCAGCGCGCTGATCATGATTACTGTGGGCGGGGACTGCCAGCGGGATACACTCTTGAGGATCTCCATTCCGCCCACATCAGGTAGTACAAAGTCGAGCACCACAACTTCAATTGAAGGATCGCTGACCAGTGCGGCCATGCACTCACTTCCAATCGAAGCAGTGGAAACGGAAAAACCGCGGCCAACCAGGAACTGAGAGATCAGGCCGGCAACATCGCCCGAGGAATCGACTACAAGAATCCGGCCGCCAGGATCCTTGGGGAAGGGGGCGCGATTCTCTTCAAAAAAGGCAAGGACCGCTTCCAGTACGCTGTCCCACCCGTCGTCTTTAAGTACAGTGCGGGGGATTCCATAAGTCCTGGCGTGATTCAGGACGGTTTCCGATTCGGTCATTGCGATGACGTCGAAGCCGTGAACGGCGGCGTAATCTACCGCCCCGAACCCCTCGGGAATGGAAGGGTCGATCAGGAGCAAATCTGGGTGCAGGAGGTCCATCAACGTGACGGCCTCACCCGCAGTTTCCGCTCGCACAACGGAAATCGAGAGGGATTCCAACATCTCGACCAGCATCTCGATACCTCTACTTCGACCAAATGGCGGGCTGCCAGCGAAGAGCGGGCGATCCTTCATGTCAACAATGACGATCGATTTATTAGCCATGAGTGGCTCCACTTTACGGCTGCGTCCTTAGCACAGGCAATGGCCCGACGGTGCCTTCGCGCCGTCTGTTGTAGGGCTCTGTGACGTCAAATGTAAGTGCCAATTGTGAGGTTAAAAGGCAAGGTGCGGGCGACGAGGCGGCAGACTCTCGTCTCCCTTCGATTTAGGTCAAGAGCTCGAAATCTCGGTTTCGAGGCGAGGAGGAAGCTTCCGGCGAGTTTCTTTCGGCGAGGAGCCGGTCACGCCGAAAGATGATGCTGTCATGCTCGATAACGTGATCCACACCACCTGCGGTAATCGCGAGATGGCCGTTGTCCAGCCGCTCAATCCAACCTTTCTCGCGCAGGTACCACACATGAAAGCCTAAATGTTCGGCAGGGCAACCGAGGAGCCGCTCCATCTGAATGACGCCCATACCGCCTCGATCTGCGTCTCTCCGTCGTGAGATGTACAGAAGCGACAGAAGGCTTTCTAGAATTCGCCGATCCCCTGCAAAGCTGTCGCCGGCAGACGCTTCATCGAAGATCTTCAACACGTGTGAGCGATTTTCATCGTACCTGACGTCGTAAGCCGCTCGCTTTTCCGGGTCCGAGAGAGCGCGATGAGCGTCCATGACCTCGCTAAATTTTTCAGAGTTCCCCGTGTCCGAATTATCGGGATGGTACCGTTTGACCAGAATTCGAAAGACCCGATCTATCGTTTCCGCGTCTGCGTGCGGGCTCAACTGAAGGGTCTCATAGTAGTCTTGGAAACCGGGTGTGATGTCAATGGTTGTGCTCATAAATTTCTTCTCAGCTATCTCTTCGGCAAATCGGATGGCGAACTTTAGCCGCAGTTTTTTCGGCTGGGCACAAGGGCCACAAAGAACAGCCGCAAATCAATTACTTGAAGCGGCTTTTCTTTGTGCCTTTGTGTATTTGTGGAGAACGGCCACCTGGACTGGGTTGCATTTTTAGTTACACCTTCTTACTGTTTTCGCCTTTTGGGGCCATTGTTGAGACGAAACCTGTGTGCTACGCTGCTGCTGTGATTGGCGATACATTCGCAAGGAGATGGCGTTGCAACAACTTGTTTTGTTGGTGTGGATAAGAAAGGTTGGTGCAATGCAACCCACCTAGGTGCTGAGCACTTATGTCCACTTCTACGCTCGGAGTCCCGCTGTCAAAATCGAGAACAGGAACGGTAATAAAGAGTCACATTTATGCCCCAGCGGATAGTCATCACTGGCAAGGGTAAGACGGAATGTTTCCGTGTCAGGGAAGTTCTCCGCCAGCGTTTCAAGCAGGCGATTATTCACGTGAATGAAGGCCCAATCGGGGAGCTACCCAAAGACGGAATTCTGGTCGTCGCCGATTCTTCGCAAACTGCTTCCATTCCAACACCGGAAGCGGCGGAACTCGAGAAGAAGGTACAGAGAGCCGAGTTCCTAGTCGAGACAGCGCGGATACTCTCGTCATCCGACACCCTGGAGTCCATGCTGAACGAAGCAATTACCAAATCCAGAGGTGTCCTCGGCGATATCGCTTTTGTCATTCTGACGGACGAAGGTCAGTTCCGTCTTCAATCCGCGACAGCCAAAGATCCGGAACACCTGATTCGGACACTGATGTCCATTATCAACGCGCGGCCGGATATTTTGGAACAACAGCTTCAGCGGATTTTGGAGAGCAGTGAAACGCTTTTCATTCGTGATCTCTCCACCGCAGAACTACCTGAGGAAATCCTGCATCTCGTAAAAACTTCCAATTTCAAATCGATTGTGGTTGCTCCCGTCAGAAGAGGCGAGAAAACTTTCGGAGCATTCGTTTCGATTAGCTCGGGTCCGGACGAATTGGATGAAGGGCAGGTTGTTTTGTCCCAGGATATCTCTCAGACTATGGCAAGGGCAATCGAGAACGCGCGGTTAATTGCTGAATTACAGGAAAGAGCGAATACTGATGCGCTAACTGGATTGTACAATGCGCGATTCTTCAACGAAGTCATCATGCGAGAAGTGGCGCGATCCGAGCGTCACCAGCTTCCTCTGTCGCTGATGTTGATCGACGTTGATGATTTTAAGCGGGTCAATGACCTTCATGGACATCTTGCCGGAAACGAAGCTCTCATTTCTGTGGCACGCATCCTGCGCCAGTCGATTCGTATGACTGACTTTGTTTTCAGGTGTGGCGGAGACGAATTCGGCATCCTGCTGCCGGGGACCGAATTGGAAGGTGGTTTTCACGCCGCCGAAAATATCCGAAGCCGAGTCGAAGCGGCGAATCTTTTGCACTCCGTGCACCTCGAAAGGAACGTAACGATCAGCATTGGGCTTGCCGCGCATGAGGCAGGTAACACTCCGAACGTGTTGATGAATCGGGCCGATCAAGCATTATATCGAGCCAAGGAACTCTCCAAGAACCGCGTTGAGGCCCACTATCCCACCGACGTGAAAGAGAAAAAAACTGGAGCTTAGAACCTAGCAGCCCCTCCAGACTTCTGCCACGGGCCGCTAGCCCGGGCTACGCTGGACAATGAGTTTCGAGCCATACGGCGAGCTCTTCCGTCCCCATTGGCCGTGCAATGGCGTATCCTTGAGCGCCGTCACACCCGATCCCGTCCAGAGTCTCCAGAGTCGCCATATCTTCCACACCCTCCGCAACGACAGTCATGCCCAGCTGATGAGCCAATTCCACAGTCGCTCGAACGATGGCCAAATCTCTTTCCCGGCGTTGAATATTCGTGACAAATGCGCGGTCAATTTTCAATTCCTGAAGCGGCAACTCTTTCAGATAGGCCAGCGATGAATACCCAGTTCCATAATCATCAACCGATAGCATCACTCCGATTGCGCGGAGCCGATTAAGAGTAGCGCGAGCCCGGGAGAAGTCGGACATGAAAGCACTTTCCGTGATTTCCAGGACCAGTAAGTGCGCGGGAAAGTTCCAGGTCTCCAGGATGGCCATAATGAGCCCCGGCAAGCGGCCGTCTTGCAGGCTTCGGGCCGAAAGATTTACCGCGACGTGCAACCCACGCTCCACCCACCCGTATGCGCATGCCCGCTGAAGCGTTTGCTTCAACACGCACAGAGTGAGTGATTCGATGTGACTAGGTTCCTCTTCGGCAACCGGAATAAACTCCCCGGGCAGAATCAAGCCGAGCTCGGGATGCACCCAGCGGACCAGTGCCTCGAAGCCGGTCACCTGCCGGGAAGCTAATTCAATCTTCGGCTGAAAGTGGACGGAGAATTCGTCCCGGAGTAGACCTAGGGCCAATCGCCTGAGAAGGAATGCCCGGCTAGAGGCAAACAGATTTTCAGTAGCATAAACGGTACCGGGCTTCCCGTTAATCGTTTCGGTGTAGTTTGCCTGGCTGGCATGTCCAACCTCCGGCTTCAAGATTGTTGAGGATACGTCGCGTCCCACAACCGCGGCCTCCATCCGGGCGGCGCGGCAGCGAAGCGCGATCCACCGGCTCACCTGCCGGCCTAGGATCTCCAGTGCCCTGATCTGACATTTGCTGAGTAGTTTGGGAACCGTGCTCATCACACATAGTGTCCCCACAGCAAAACCTTCAGACGTGATCAGCGGCACGCCGGCATAGGACCGAATTTTTGGTTCCGCCACGACAAGCGGATTATTCGAGAAGCGGCCATCCCCAAGAGCATCACGAATCGCGAATAGACCCGGGCGCTGAATCGTATATGCGCAGAAGCTGGATTCACGGGGGATTTCGTCGACCGTCAGGCCAAACTTCGATTTGAACCACTCACGCTTGGCATCAACTAAGGTGATCAGCGCAATTGGCGTGCGGCAGATCTGTGCGGCCAGGAGGGCAAGTTCGTCAAAGACGTCCTCTGGTGCCGTGTCCAAGATGTGGCACCTTCGGAGAGCTTCAATTCTTTCACATTCGTCGTTCGGCAGTACCATTTCAGAGGAATTGGGCCGTTCGTTTTTATTTTTGAGAAAGTGTTTACATTAAAGCCTAGGGCACTAATGGCTCAAGGGAGATTAGCACAGATGGACTTTTATGGAGAATCAAACGATGGCACTACAAAAAAGGTTGCAATCCAAAAAAAATTCGGTATAGCACCTTTCCAAACTTGTTGCTGTTAGCATCAAGCTCTTCTGGACTTTAGAGGTGTTAGCATGTTCGGACTATTCCTTAGTGCTCGTCGTTAGCCCATGCTGGCGGGGACCATTAGACTTTCCATAGCTCTTTGGAGGGGACATGAATCGTTATACAGCTCATGAATTCGACAACCGTGACAGCTCTCAAATGTACGAATACCTTGAAGCACGGATTGAAGTGATGAAACGCCGAATCACTGAACTCGAGATGGAAAATCAGGACCTGCGCCAACTCAGAGAACCGTATACGGAGACCCGTGAGCACGTTGCAGGTTTGTGCTAAAGAAATGGGCCCCGATACCATCCAGATGCGGTGACTTTAAGCCTCCTCTATGACAACGAGACTTCCGGAATGTCGCTGGCCATCGGGGCAAATGTCGGGCGTTGGGGCACAATCATTTTGAACCACACGTCCATGGTCCGGTCGCATAGCCGGCAGGCTAAATCATAGACCTCCTCGCTCTCCAGTCTGCGCTGAGTCCATTCCGGACATTGGTTCGAAAGTACCAATCTCCAGAATATTTAGGCACTGATGTTCTAATCGAATCAGGCATTTTAGTGCTACAGTGAATGGCCCATGGCTTTGGAGTGAGGGGCGCAGGATGATCGATAGCAGGGCGCACAGGATCAAAGTCCTTTTGGTTCATTCGGATCAGGCTCAGCGCAGAGTTCTTGTGAAGAAGCTCGGCAACTCGTTTGATGTCTTTGGTGTTTCTACGGTAGAGGAAGCTATCGCGCAGGCATCCCAGAGCAAGCCCGCAGCAATTGTCGTTAAACTCCGGTGGGACGATCCAGGCGATCTCCTGCTGATGGAGCAGTTGACGATGAGTCATCCAGCGGTGCCGCTGCTGCTCATTCGTGGGTTTGTCCACGCTTTGCAACATAGCGAGCCGGGACGATCCCGCGAACAATTTCCACTTATGCCTCACGTTGGGCGT
>QHXC01000649.1 GCA_003222815.1 Acidobacteriota bacterium
GTTCTGGAATTGGCCGGCGACATGGGAATCACGGTTTCTCAAGGCTTGTTCGACGTTGAGGAAATCCGGAAGGCTGATGAGATGTTCCTGACGAGCACGACGCGAGAAGTGGTTCCAATTGCCCGCGTCGACAGTAAACCCGTCGGCAATGGGCTCCCGGGACCAGTCACAACGCGGCTTCTCGAAGCGTACCGTCGCGCCGTCGATCGCCTCGCCGAGGAGGACTAGGTTTGGAAGAGCACCTCGCGGCTTTCTTGGAGGCTCTTCGCAACCGAGCGGTGTCGGAGCATACGCTCAGCAGTTATGAATCGGATCTTCGCGATTTCGAACAATTCTTGAGGTCACGCCAGGCCACGATCGACTCCATCGATTACCTTTTCCTTCGCGATTTCCTGAACCGCCTCTACCAGAGAAAATTACAAAAAACTTCCGTGGCCCGAAAACTGGCCTGCCTCCGCACGTTTTTCAAATTTCTGGTGCACGACGGGCGGCTGAAGAGTAATCCCGCCGAGTTGATTTCCTCGCCTCGACTGCCGAAGAAGCTGCCTTCTTACCTGGGCGAAGAGGAGGCGGCTGCAGTTGTCGAAATGCCGCAAGGTTCGTCGCTAAAGGATCTACGCGACCGTGCCATTCTCGAGCTACTGTATGCCAGCGGTCTGCGGGTCCGCGAACTAGTAGGGTTGAACGACGAAAACCTGGACATGCCGGAGCACTTGGTGCGGGTGTTCGGAAAGGGAAAGAAACAGCGGATTGTCCCCTTTGGTGAATATGCCGCCCGAGCCTTGGCGACCTACCTTTCAGAACGGGATCGTGTCGGCCTTGCGCAGGCCGAAGATAGCGGCCACATCCCCGTCTTTGTGAGCCTTCGTGGGCGCCGCCTGAACGCCCGCGATGTCCAGCGCCTGGTCGAGACAACACGCACACGGCTTCCGTCCGGCCGCCGCTTCACGACCCATACGCTCCGCCATACCTTCGCCACTCACCTGCTGGAACGCGGCGCTGACCTTCGGGCCATCCAGGAACTGCTCGGTCACTCCAGCCTCGCCACAACCCAGAAATACACACACGTGAGCCTCGAACACCTCCGCGCAGAATACGATAAGGCACATCCGAAGGCGAAGAAGTAGGTGGGAAATATGGGGACAGTCCCCACATTTCCCAACGCCTCGTTGACACCCGTAAAACCCCGCCGGTAGAATAGGTGTTTGTCCCTACGGAGGGGGAGATGGCTATGTACGCCGTGATTCGATCGGGCGGCAAACAGTACCGTGTAGCACCTGGAGAAACAATCCGGCTGGAGAAGCTCGCCGGCGAAGTGGGTTCGAAGGTGGAATTGGGTGACGTTTTGCTTGTTGAAAATGACGGCAATGTCCAGGTCGGCACTCCGGTCCTGACGAACGCCAAGATTGAGGCCACCGTGCTTGAGCATGACCGCGCCAAGAAAATCCTTGTTTTCAAGAAGAAGCGCAAGAAGCAGTACCGCCGGACCAGCGGACATCGGCAGGATTACACGGCCGTTCGAATTGATAAGATCATGGTTTAGGCGGGGGGACCGGCCAATGCCCATCAAGGAGGCCGCCGAAGGCGGTGCACCAACTACGGCTGGCCGGTGGGCCGGACGCTCAACAGATTAGATCGGGGAGCATTGGTATGGCTCATAAAAAGGGAGTCGGAAGTTCTCGCAATGGGCGCGACAGCAATTCGCAACGGCTGGGCGTCAAGCGCTTTGCGGGCCAGCTTGTGACTGGCGGGTCGATTCTTGTCCGTCAGCGCGGCACGAAATTCAAGCCCGGCTTAAACGTCGGCATCGGCAAGGACGATACGCTTTTCGCGAAGATCCCCGGAATCGTGCAGTTCGAAGACAAAGGCCGAACGGGTCGATTTATTTCGATCCAACCCATTGGTTAGGAAAAGGGGGACCGGTCCTCCTTTTCCCTCCCATGTTCATCGACGAAGCCAACATCACAGTCAAGGCCGGCGGTGGTGGTCACGGCTGCATCGCGTTCCGAAGGGAGAAGTTTGTTCCAAAGGGCGGTCCTAGCGGCGGCAACGGTGGACACGGGGGAAGCATCTATCTGGTTGCCGACACGCACGAAAATACGCTTCTCAAATTTCGCTTTAATCACACGTTCCGTGCTGAACGCGGTCGTCATGGTGAAGGAAGCAATCGGCACGGCCGCAGCGGTGAAGACCTCGAAATTCGCGTGCCCGTCGGAACCGTCATTTACGACGACGAAACCGGCGAGATCCTCCATGATTTCACCCAAGCCAACGAGAGCGTACTAATCGCCAAGGGGGGACGGGGTGGCCATGGTAATGCGCACTTCGCCTCATCCATCAATCGCGTCCCGTACAAGGCGCAAGACGGCGCGCCCGGCGAGGAGAAAACGTTGCG
>QHXC01000650.1 GCA_003222815.1 Acidobacteriota bacterium
CACCTGTCCGCACGATCAGTTCTTCTTCGCGCCGCGGCCCGGAGGCGGCGCGTTCGGATCGGGCCTGAGATCGGCCGGGAATAGATCAAACACGCTGTTCATAGCGGTCACCGCCTTGGCGTGTTCGGCCGCTAGCTTGTCGGCATCGGTTGTATTTCCGCTCATGTCCGACACTGTCTTCGCAGCCGCCACCGCCGCCTTCAGCCTGGTCTCAACCTTGGCCTTGAAGTCGGTGGGCTCATCTTTGATTGCGCTGCGCAGGGCGTCCGCGGCTTCGGTGTACTCCATGTACTCATGCGGCACGCGCGCGAAATTCTTATTGGCGATCTGCCGTTTGAAGTCGTTGGACACCTGGACAAGAAGCCTAAGCGCAGTCTTCACCGTGCCCGCTGATTTCAATTGCGCCGCTAAAATGGGCGCTGCAAGCGTCAGCACAAATCCGAAAGACGCGAGAACGGCCAGAATCTTCGTTGTACGTTTCATATCGATCCTCTCTGTGTGTAGAACGTTTACTCCGTCACATGCAATATACCGTTCATGTCTACCGCATGGCCGGGGGTGGAACAGAAAAACGGATAGTCGCCGGGCGGAGGCGCGGTGAACTGTGTCATCACCGTCTCGCCTTTGCCGCACATCGGGACCGCTGCGATTACACGCGAATCGTCTTTCGAAATGATACCGTCTGTCTTCTCGACGTCCTTATCCACCGCCTCCATTTGATGGGGACTCACCAGCACCCAATTGTGGAGCGCGCTCAGGAATTGGCCCGCGTGATGGAAGGTTAGGCGAACCAGCGCGCCGGACGGGCAGGTCAGGGTGTCAGGCCGGAATGCAAGGAAGTCGCCATCCGATTCGATGAAAAGATCGACAATCTGTTGTCCAGACGACGTGCGCTTGCGGCCGCATCCTACGAGGGTCAACGGTATTGTCAGCGATCCGAAAAGCAGGCGCCGCCGCGAAAGAGGAGCGAGGAAGAGACCATTGAAGTTCATCACCTCAGCAAGTGTGTCATGAGGAGTGCAACCAGCTCCAGGACCTGTTATTCGCACCTTCATGGGATACCTCGCTCCGCAAAGTTGAAGTAGTGAGGTTTTCAATGATCCTTGGCCGGCTGGAGGCCGGCTTCTTTGAATGCGGCCTGCGACAGTGGAGTTTTCAGTTCTTTCAGAAAGGCCCGTGCTGCGTCGGCATTGGGCGCTCCGACCGGGATGGCGACAGAGTAGTTGGTCGGAAGTTGAATGCTATCGGGCAGCAGACCCGCCAATTTCACTCCCTTATTCGTCACCATCTCACTGGTGAACGTGATTCCAATTTCAGCCTCGCCCTTTGCCACGGCGTCGGCCACCTCAGATCCCTGATTTCGAAACACAGTTTTTTTCTGCATTTCCGCCGCGATGCCGAGCCGTCGGAAGAGTCCGGCTATATAGGTTCCCGACGTTCCACCCGCTTTCGGATCGACATAGGAAACGGAACGCGCCGCGAGCATGGCCTTCTTGAATGCATCGACGGACGAAAGATCCGGCGAGGCCGCACCTGCACGCACGCCTACACCGACCAACCCGCGCGCCACATCGAAGCGCGTTCCCGGAATGACAAGATGTTCTTTTTCGAGCGCGTCCATCGCAGACGACGAAAGAATAATAATGTCCGCCTTGTCGCCGGACCTCAGCATCTTCTGCAACGCTCCACTCGTGTTTGTCGCGACATCGAGTTGATACGAGGTCTTGCGTGAGAATTCTGCCCCAATCTTCTTGACGGATTCCGTCACCGCTCCCCCGAGCAGAAGCCTCAATTGCGCGGCATCAACGCGGTTGGCGAGAAAAAGAACGAGCATAGCACTTGTGAATGTTTGGATGGATTTCTTCAAAGCGATCTTCCCCTTACGGTTCTCCTTCATGTACGACTCTTTTTGCGCCCATTTTAGCACGGCTCGCGCGACCGGCCGAGTTGACGCTCAGCTCGGTAGTGTCTCAATTTGAAAACTGAGACATTACCACCTATTCCTTTCGGTACTTTCAGGAAGGTTACCAGGCAAGCTATTACTCCAAGCTTTCACGCAAACTTCAAGCCGGTGAATAGCGGCTTCAAGAAGCATCACTCCATCGTGAAGAAAATGGACTCTGTCGCCGATAAAAGTGTCTTCGGCATCCAGAGGATTGGGTTTGTCACGGAAAAGATTGGATTGGTCAGGTCGGCGATTATTTCGGCCCCGGTCTCAATTGACTTTGACTTGAAGAAACATTTCTCCGTCGCGAAGAGGATTGTCTTTGCCGGTGGGAAGATTTT
>QHXC01000651.1 GCA_003222815.1 Acidobacteriota bacterium
GGACATTGCTTTCGATGTGTATCGGCCGCAGACCTGGATCTACGGATTACTGATCAGCACCGGCGCCACCCGGGTCATCCCGGAGCAGGGCTTTGTCGTGCCCTGGCGGGCGCTGGGCGCCGCTTTCAGCAACCCGAGGCCAACAACCGTGGTGGATCTCATCCTGGCGGGTATTTTTGTGTTGATGTTTGTGTGGGGTGGGCGCAGTCTCTGGCGGCTCCGGCCGTCCTATTTTCTGTATTCCGCCGCCGTCCTCCTGGTTAGTTTTTCCTATTTCACAGGCTCTTTCCAGCCTTATATGGGTCTTCCACGCCATTGCTTCCTGGCCTTTCCCTTGTTTCTGCCTGTGGCTTCCTGGGCCGAGCGCCGAAATTTCGATGTGCCGATCATTCTGCTCGGACTCGCCGGCATGCTCCTGTTGGCCCTTTTCTACAGCACCCATGAGGTTTGGGTGCCGTGACGGTGGGGGAATTCAGGGGACAGACAGCGAATTCTTGAAAAGTACAGAATTCGCTGTCTGTCCCCTGAATTCCCTTCAAGTGTTACGACGTATGTCAGGCAGTCTTGCTGCATTTGTGTATCTGGCGCGAGAGTGCTAAGGCTCAATTGCCTTAATGTTGATGCAACAGTGGAGAGATCGGCTGCAACCCACGAACAACATAAGGAAAAACCTAGCGCGCGCCCTTCGTTCACGACATTGGGACGATCGGCCCAACAGCCATGTGGGTGTGCTCTTTAGGCACCTAGGCACCACACCCGTATCACCTTTGGACGATTCCCGTTCGGACTACCCCTTAGTAGGATTGCCTTCGAATCAACTTGGTCGGTTCCAGTATGGAGCCGATCGCAACTTCGACTTGGAGGGATACGAGACAATGGATACGGAAATGATTGAAACAAAAGGCGGCCGCAAAGAGCGGCAAAAGGGTGTTACGACGATTGAATACGCCATCATGCTGGTTTTGATTGCGTTGTTGATCGCGGCATCGACACCGGGTATTTCGAACGCGGTTTTGAGCGTGTTTTCAAAAACAACGAGCGTATTGAGTAAGTAACTGCTTGCGACGATTGAGTACGCCATCATGCTAGTGTTGATTGCGTTGTTGATCGAACGCGGTTTTGAGCGTGTGATCAAATACCCAACGGGCAGTCACGTTGGCTGAGGTCGTGAATCGATGGAAACCAACGGCGGGGTTTTTCTCCCTCGGAAGCGGGGGAGGAGAGCTCCGGGAAAGAAGGATTCTTTTGTACCAAATTCGCCGAGGAAGGCAATTCGAAATCATGACAAGCAAACACCGTAGCGAGAGTGGGACCGTTCTCGTCGAGACGGCACTCACCATTTTCCTACTGTTCATCTTTTTGTTCGGAATTATGGAAGCTGGCCGCTTTATCAGCGTGCAGCAGGTTGTCACGGATGCGGCCCGTGAAGGAGCGCGGCTTGCCGTAGCTCCGCTTAGCGGGACGACTACAATGGCCACGTCCACCGAAGTCAGCGACATGGTGAACACATTCCTCGCCGCCTCGCATATTCAAGCGGCTAATATCCATGTGTATTGCACGACTTGCGGTGATGGGAATGCGCCAGTAGCGTCTTTATTACCAGCTAGGTTTACGAAGGTTGAAGTGTCAGTGATTTATGAGCCCATTTTGTCGGTGCTCATTAATCGTGGGATAACCCTTAAGGGTGAGGCATTGATGCGCGATGAGACAAGTCCATAGCAGCCGGTCCCATCAATACCAGCGCGGAGTCGCAGTCGTCGAGTTAGCGATGGTTCTTCCGATGCTGACGATGCTGCTGATCGGGGTCGTGAATTTGGGCCTGGTGGTCCGGGAGTTTCAGATCCTGCAGAATGCCGCGCGCGAAGGGGCTCACTATTCGTCGCTGTTCGGCAACGAGATCGCCAAGGCAGGAGATCCGGCCGCAATGCAAACGGATATTCAGAACCGGGTGGTGAATTATCTTGCGCAAGAAGGCATTACGATCGCCACAAGCGATGTGACAGTTGACCAGACCTATCCGCTGGACGTCGGTGGGGGCTTGACGGTGACGGGTTCCAAGATAACGGTCACCTATTCGCGCGCGACATTGATTGCGTTGAGTTCTTGGTTGCCCTTGGGGTCCGTTACTCTGAAGGGTGAGTCCTTCTTTCGGAATTTTTATTAAAGTCTTGCCGTCCTCGGACGGACGACATGGGGAGTAAAGCATGAATCGCACACGGATGATGGTTTTGGCAAGTGCTGCGCTGGTTCTGAGCGTGGTAGTTACCTTCTTGACATATCGAATGCTCCGGCAGCGGTTGACGCCGCCCGAAGAGATGACAACCATTGTTGTGGTGACCCAGAAAACCGCGCTTGGCGCGCGGCTCACGCCGGCGGATGTACGCGTTACGCCGTGGCCGAAGGCCGTTCAAATGGAAGGCACCTTTCACGATCTTGCCGAAGTCCTCGGCAGAGCGGTGATCGTACCGATGGGGGCCAATGAGCCTGTCCTGGAAGCAAAGCTGGCCCCGAAGGATGGCGGCGC
>QHXC01000652.1 GCA_003222815.1 Acidobacteriota bacterium
CAGCATGTTGGCGGATGCTCTTTGAAGTTTGCTCCCATCACGATCGGCACCGGAGACTGGCAACGGCTGGAAGTGCTGGGCCGAGCAATCGCCGCTGTGCTAGCGAAGGTCGATGACCGGACGCTGATCATCGCCTCGAGCGACATGAATCATTACGAGTCCGATGCGGTTACCCGAATAAAAGATCGGAAGGCCATCGATCAAGTTCTGGCAATGGATCCGCGGGGATTGTACGACGTGGTACGGCGCGAAAACATCTCGATGTGCGGCTATGGCCCGGCAGTCACCATGCTTGTCGCCGCAAAATTGCTCGGGGCATCGAAGGCAGAGTTGGTGAAATACGGCACATCCGGCGACGCGTCCGGCGATTTCGATCGCGTCGTCGGATATGCGGGGATGCTGATTACCTAGTTCCCGGTGGCCTATTGGGAAACGTGTCGATTGGGAAATGAACCGGTGGCCTCAAAGGATCGCTCATCGGTGCAATGATCTGTCCCGGCATGATGCCGCTGTACGGATTCTGAACATTGGGCTGGGCGAAGCCCGGATTCGCGAAAATCATGTATGGGTAAGAGTAGGCGTTTGGATACCCAAACGAGTTTCCATAGATGTTGGAATACCCAAACGGGATTCCGTACTGCGGCGGGTTCGCGGCCGGCGCGTAGCTCCGCTTGGCAGAGTCCTCGGTTCCCCGAATGATGATTGGGCCAGTCCGCACTGCACCCGCGTTCACCGTCAAGTTGAGCTTGTCCGCCTGGTAACCCAGATCGATGTCCAAAGGCCGTGCGGCGCTTTGCAGCGTCGTGTCCCTGGCGGAGACCTGGATGTCCGATGCCGACACGACTTTCATATTCCCACTTTCGAGACGCACGCTGAGGGAGCCGTCGGAACTACGCACTTCAATCTGCGTGTTTTCCGACAACGTAACGACTTTCCCCGGGCCAAGCTCTACGGCGGCCGCCGATCCATTGGCCGTACGAACCTTCTCGCCCGGATTGATCTGCTCACCGGTTCGGGCTTCCATCCACGCGCCGTTCCGCTGAACCTGAATGTTCCCAATGCGGCCCGACAGTGTCGCAGCCGATTCTGCCTTAACAGTGACAACGCTGAATCCCGCAATCAGTAGCAAAAATCCAAGCATCCTTAGGCTCTTCATAAATGTCCTTGCGCGCTCACTTGCGCGTTTGAATCTGTTTTTTGATCTTGCCTGCCTGTGTACGAGCATAGTTCATCAGCCGCTGGTCCGCCTCAATTTTTTCCAACATAGGAATAAGACGATCAGGATCTCCAATTCGGTTCGCTTTGAGTTCGTTCTCGATTTGATCCAGACGCTTCGGAATGCTCAAACGCTCGAACTGGATGGCGTTATCGACGTCGAAACTGATCGTCTCCTGATTGATCAAAGCATCGAAAAAAGCCGCCAGCTCCATCACTTCCTTTCGGTCCGAGAAATTGAAGACGGATTCTCTTTTTTCCGAAGGCAGTTCTAGGGTCAGGTGCTTGGGGCCCAAATCGGCAACCTTCCGGTTGGATTCATACGTTTCGCCTTGTGCCAGATAGTTCGTCGCCTCCAGGGCTGCCATGAAGCGTTCCCGGGCTGCCGGCGAAAGTTGAATCTGTACATTCACGGCGTCAGCCTGGCGGCGTTTGAACTTTACCTCTCCTTTCGCTGTGGAATCGAGTTGGACGCACTGTAGTTCGTAAAGACCACGGCTATTCTCGTGACAGTAGGTAAAGCTGGAGAAATCGGCCAACCGGAGTATTGAAAGAAAAATCGCGACTGATATCATAAGTGAGCTGCAAGAGAGCCATTGAATCGGTTCGTGTGGGCGTGGCAGATGGCCACAGCCAAAGCGTCGGATGCATCGTATGGTTCCGGAGCGGACTTCAACTTGAGGAGCGCGCGTACCATCTGTTGGACTTGTATCTTTTCAGCGCGGCCATAGCCAGTGACGGCGCTCTTCACTTCGAGAGGGGAATATTCGAAAACCGGAAGATTCGCTTCGGCTGCCGCAAACATCGATACGCCTCGGACATGGCCCAGCTTCAGGGCACTCTGCACATTCGCCGCATAGAAGAGACTTTCAAATGCGGCCGTCTGGGGATGAAACTCCCGGATGACATCAACGATGCCGTCATAAATGAGTTTTAAACGAAGGGGGAAAGGTTCAGAGGAGTTAGGCCGGACCACTCCGCAGTGGACGAGAACGCATTCAGCGCCATTGGTATCGATGACACCGTAACCTGTAATTCGGGATCCACAATCGATGCCGAGGATCCTCATGGCAAACAGGGATTTCGGATTGCGGATTTCGGATTGCGGATTCGAAGAAGCAGAACGCACAGATGCTCCCTAAAATCCGAAATCCGAAATCCGAAATCCGAAATTTTCATAAGACTGCTTCGGCGAGTTCGGCTTCTTCAATA
>QHXC01000653.1 GCA_003222815.1 Acidobacteriota bacterium
GTAAGATTCTTCGTCGCCTTCCAACTGTCCTGTAGAAACAGGCCGTAATCCTCGTTCTTGATGGAGGACGCGCCTGCCGCGTCGGTGGTCGGTCCGCTGAGCGCGGCGTGCTGGAGGTAAAGGAGCATCGGCGTGTTAGCCGCCGACCCGTCCGGACAGGTCTGACCGAAATTGATCCACGCGCCATTTCCGCAAACCGCAGCCTTCGGACCGTAGCCCGGTCCAAGCGAGGCAGGCGAGGCGTAGTGCAGGAAGCCCACGACGTCGCTGAAGATGTAGCGTCCCGTGAAGAAGCCGCGGAAGACTTGGGTGTTCACACTATGCACCCAGCCGCCGCCGAACTTGATGTTGTGGCCGCCGCCGACGATCGAGAACTTGTCGCTCAAATCGGTGCGCCAGAAAAGCTCGTCGATGGCCGGTTCCAGGAAGTAGGGCTGGCCGAACCGGAAGGTCGTCGCAAAGCCCATCGCGGTGTCCGGAACCTTCGAGGAGACCGCATTACGCGGACGATTCTCGCGCGAATAGCTCATGTGAAACTCGTTTAACTTGGTCGGCGAGACCGTCGTGAACAGGTTGCCGTTGACCACGTTGATCTTCGAGGGACCCTCAATCCCATTGGCTGAGTTTCCATAGGTCGGCACATCGAAGGTCTGGTTGGTGTTCTTGGAATAGTCAAAGTTATACGACACGCCCATGGAGTTCTTGGGGGTCAAGTTCCAGTCGATACGGCCCAAGGCCGCACTGTTATTGATCGAGTGGATGACGGGCTGGCTTTCTTCCTGACTGAAACGGGTCTTGAAGAAGTTGATCAACGCCAGCCGCTGGCAGTCGGCGCTGCCCGCGATCGCCGTGGCGTTGGTGCCCACAACAGGAGCTGAAATCGAACAAGGAGCACCGATGGCGGTGCTCAGATTGTCGCGGCGGAGATTTTCGAAGATCTGCTCGAACGTGCCGAAGTAGAACGCTTTGCTCCTGACAATCGGTCCGCCGATGCTTCCGCCGGACTGCTCGCGGCGGAAATCCTGAAGCGGTTTGCCGTCCGAAGTATTGGCAGTCAGAGCTCCCAGCCGCTGGTAATGAAACAGGCTGCCGTGCACGTCGTTTGTGCCGGATTTGGTGATGACGTTGACCACGCCGCCGGCCGTGCGGCCGAACTCCGCACTGGCGCCGGTGGCCACAACCTGGAACTCCCTCACGGCTTCCATACTGATGTCCACGGCGGCGCGCTGGCCTCCGACTTGCTCGCCGAAGAATCCGTTGTTGTAGTCGCCACCATCGACGGAGATGTTGTTGAAGACGCCACGCTGCCCAGCAAAGTTGTTCATTCAGCGTCGTGCTGGACTCCACTCGGGTCACGTCGACGGGTTCGGCAGTGATCGTGATCTCTTCCGACACCGACGATATTCTCATGGAAATCGTCAGCGATAAGGCCTGGCCCACGGTCAGCTCCAAGTTCTCCTGAACCATGGTCGCGAAACCCGGTTTCGAGGCCGTCACCGTGTAGCGGCCGGGAGGCATTTGCAGGAGTGCGAACCGCCCGCTGGCATCGCTGTCTTGGCTGCGCGTGAAGTTCGTGTCCAGGTTCTTGGCTTCAACTCTGGCGTCGGGAACTGCTGCCCCTGTCGGATCGGCTATGGTGCCTTGGATGACTCCCGTCGTGGCCTGCGCCTGGCCCCAACCAAGCGCCGTGCACGTCAGAAACAAAAATGAGAACTGGATAGTCCGCTTCACAGGTGCCTCCATTTAGTGTTCTAGATGAGCGCGACTCAGGATCTAAAACGAATATCGGAACATGATTTGAGTGATCCGCATAAAACCGGCCTGATTCGTGATCTGACCGAAGTTCGCATTACCGACCGTGTTTGCGTTAAAGCCAGCTCGCACGGTGACGCGGTTGAACAGGTTCAGCATTTCGACTTTCACGAGGGCTGTCTTGCTCTCACCCAGTCTGAAGATCTTCATAAACGACGCGTCAACATTCTTCTGTGTCGGCGAGCGGAGCGCGGTGATCGTGCGCGGCGCCGTCCCGAAGGTGTTCGCCGGCGCGAGGCTGAAGCCGGCGGCACTGATCCAGGCCGCCGTTCGGTGGTCCGCAGAGGCCAACCGGTCTTCATAATTACCGGGTGTGGCCAGACTTTGTCCCGAAAGGTTGGGTCGCTGAGCGCCGCCCAGCAAGCCGGTGTTATCCGTTTGCGTCACATTCAACGGGAATCCGCTCTGCAGGTTCACGATCGCCGAGATGGACCAACCGCCGAGCACCCAGTTGGCGGCTTTGCTTGTATTGGCCCATTTCCGGTTTTGACCGAAAGGAAGCTCAACAATTGGAGCAAGAATGACGCGATGCCCCACATCGAGCATGCTATAGCCGTACTCGGCATAAGGATCGTAGCAGGCGCTCGTCAACTGAGCACCTGCCGCGCACCGCGGATTGGAAGCAATGTAGTTGTAGTTATTCAGAGGCAACTGAGGAGAGACCCTGGAATAGAAATTGTCTTCCCCAACCTGATTGTCCTTCAACACGCTATAGGTGTAACTCATGCGCCCGCCCCAACCATGGCTCACGCGTTTGGTCCACTCGATCACGGCGGCGTCATACCGGCTGAGTCCCTCCGTTACCTGGCGCGCATTGATGTCCAGGAATTGTGGATACGGACGCAGGAGCTGAGCGCGGGAAAGCGTAGCGCTTGAACCAAGGCTGGTACCTGCCAACTCTGGCCTTCCGAAGAATGGATTCGCCACCGCCTGCGCCAGCGCCGAACCAAGTGACAGATATTTCGGATCGACTTGATTAATGTTCACGGCGGTGTCATTGGACCCGCCTAGCCCGATATGATCGCTTCTTGCTCCAACGTAGCCAATACTGATCGCCATATCGGCCGGGAGTTCCCGCTGGACATCGACAGAATACTGCTGCACTCGCGGCGCCTTTCGATTCTGATCCACGTAGCTGATCGTTGTACCAACCCCGCTCAGGGCGCCTTTGCTGTTGCCGGTTGGACGGACGACGCCACTTGGGAACGGGTTATCGAGCGTGACCGTTGGGTTTGGCGAGCTCTGCGGAACTACAGTGTTCTGAGTATAGCCGACCTGCCCGTAGTTGTTGTTGGATGTGCTGGGAATCGGATAATTGTACGGCGCCCAAAACATCCCATAACCGCCGCGGACGACAGTTCGAGAATTGAACGAATAGGCCGCACCGGCGCGCGGCGACCATTTCAGCGAAGGCGGGTTGCCTTGATACGTCCTGTTACCGCCGACACCGGCATACATGAGGCCCCCGTTGACCTGCCGTGCTGCTGTACCTGCGATGGGGTCGGCCGGAATGGTCACGTTACTCAAGCTGCTACTTGCTTGCGGATCAAAACCCACCGAGAAGTTATTGTGCTGTTCGCGCAAGCCATCTTCATGCTCCGCACGGAGGCCGTAGTTCAGCGTGAGCTTCGGAGTGATTCGCCAGTCGTCCTGCCAGTATGCCCCGTAGTAATGCGTGTACACGTTCAGCGGAGTCGAGATGGGTAATGTACTCTGCCGGCTTGCAAGCCCAGATGGCAATCCGAGGAGGAAGGCCGCGACTGCATTGCCGGACAACACGTCGCTGGTACTGCCGTTCACGGACGTGAAATCTTTGTCGAA
>QHXC01000654.1 GCA_003222815.1 Acidobacteriota bacterium
CAGAAGGTTTCGGCCACCGCAAGCCTGACCATCAACGGCGGCACCGTGGTGACAGGCCATGTCGCAGAGACGGGGACGACCTGCCAGCAGTTCAAGGCTGGAACCTGGGGATATCTTGACACCGTGCTGTATGGCTTCAAGGGCGATAAGATCAGCAACGTCAGCCCTGGCGTGTTCTTCTACTACAACAAGATCACGGCTCCGGCCTCCGGCCCCTTTGTGATCACGGTCGGCGAGAGCAATAACGGCACCGGCTGGCCGATGATCCCCACGCAGAAGGACCAATTCCTCCTCTACGACACCAACTGCGCGAAGGTATCCAACGTGTCAGTGCCACCGAGCGGCGGGCTAACATCGCTCACGGTCAATGGCTACACGCCCGGCGCCACATACTACTTCTCGGTCAAGTACTCGCCGAATGCTCTGAGTGGTGGCACGGCCGGCACACCACCGGCCGTCACGTACTGGTTCCAGACGTGGCTGAACAACCTGCTGCAGGTCACGGGCGGGGCCAGTGTTAACCTCGCACCCAAGCCGTAATCGGAAAGAAGAATCACAACTAGGAGTTCGAACCAAAAAGGGAGGCCCGGCAACGGGCCTCCCCCTTTTTTTGCCGCACTACCATTTGGCCATTGGAATCATAGCTTCGTTGAATACCGGCTGTTGGTGAGAGGAACGCTATTCCGGACCGCCCGTCTGCGCCAATAAGGAACGGGACCAGTTTCTGGGTCGCGCAGCCACCCTCTAACCAGGAGGGGCTTTGCCCAATAATTTGGGGACTATCGCTAAGGATATTGCGGATCTTTGTTGGGTAATGGGGATCGGCGATGGCAGATCAGCGATTGCGGAAGCGTGCGTGCGCAGTGCCGGCCATGAGTACACCGGAATCCAAGGCTCAGACGCTGCAGAAACGTTTGGTTTTGTTTGGAGCGGGAATCCTTCAGATCTCGTCAAAGCTGCCCAATACATGGCAGGCCAGCCATGTTGCTAAGCACAGCTTTTCGCAAATACGGTCACGTATGAGGAAACAAACGATCTGACCAATGCTCAATTCCCAATGCTCAATTCCCATCCGATGAGAATTGGGCATTGAGAATTGAGCATTGGTCAGAATTATTGGGCAAGCCCGCTCCTGGCGGTAGAAGAGCGGGACGGGGCTGGTCACGGGTAACCAGTAATTCGGCGTGCTCTGCGCGTCTTGCCGAGAGTCGCTTGAATTGCCGCCCAGCCAACCCCGAATTCGTACCATACCAATTAGGCCGAATCTGAAAAATGGGCCGGTAGTGTTGGAGACAAATGTAGTACTTAGGAACCAAAAAAACGGATACGTGCGAATTTCCATGGCACTTGTGGGCAGCCGTTTCGCTTCCCTATGGCTCGTACGTCAGTACCTTCAACGCGCTCCGGGCCACGGATGGGTTCCTGAGTTGAAGTACAATGACGGGCATGAAGAACAAAGTCCAAAAAGCGGAAGAGGAGTGGAAGAAGCAACTCACGCCGGAGCAGTACGAAGTGTGCCGGAACAAAGGTACGGAACGTCCGTTCACGGGTGAATATTACAAATCCAAAGAAACTGGTATCTATAAGTGCGTGGCGTGCGGCAACGAGCTGTTTGACTCGAATACAAAGTTCGATTCGGGAACGGGATGGCCGAGCTTTTACAAGCCCCTGTCCGAAGAGAACGTCGACGCGGAAGAAGACAGTAGCTATGGCATGCGGCGGACTGAAGTCATGTGCAGTGCCTGCGGCGCGCACCTGGGCCACGTCTTTCCCGATGGGCCGAAACCGACAGGTCTGCGCTACTGTATCAATTCGGTTGCGCTAAAGCTCGACCCGAAGAAATAAGCCGCGGGTATTACCCGAGATACGCTCTGCCCGATATCGGGACCGCATTTTTCAAAGGCGAACACCGCCGGCCTCTCGCTTCGTTGATTTCATTGGGCTCAGTCCTGGAATGGCATGTGCATTCTGCGGAACCTATGCCGCGGTCTTCGCGTAATGTCAAAAGGGGCTGGCACATGAAAAAAGGAGTCTTTGTTGCGGGTCTGCTGCTCACCGTCTTTACGACGACGGCTACAGCTCAATCCAACTGGGTCGAAAAATTCTTGAATCGATACCGGCCGCCAATTCTTGATCCGGCATCCACCTTGACGCCTCAAGTGTCGGATACTCCTTGGCGCTCAATGGTGGATTCCGGCAGGCTGCCGATATCCGTCACGGATATCATCCGTCTGATGCTTGGCAGTAATCTCGACGTGACGGTGAACCGCTTTTCTCCACTCGCAACTCAATACATCATCCAGACGCTGTTCCGTCCATTCGAACCAACACTGGATATCTCGGCAACGGTTCGCCGGAGCACTGTGCCGACCTCATCGCAACTCGTCGGCGCGGC
>QHXC01000185.1:0-4147 GCA_003222815.1 Acidobacteriota bacterium
GTGGGCCGCACCGCCGTGAACCTATCGGATCCCCACCGCATGGCTGCAGCGAGCCGGCTGAGAACGAGGTTCTCGTACTCACGGTCGGACCGCGCGAGCAGAATCAGGCCCAGCACAGCGAATCCGAAGTTCGGCATCCAGGCGCCAATCCAGGGGGAGAACTCTCCGTTGTCTGCAATCCGTGTCCCGCCGATGAAGGCGAGATAGTAGACGAGCATCACGATCAAGCTGAGGATCAGACCCATTGATCTGCTTCCGCGCGTTGTCGAGACACCGAGAGGCAATCCGACGAGTGCAAATACCAAACATGCAGCCGGCAATGCGAGTCGGCGGTGAAATTCCACGCGCTCCTCACTTGTTGCCGTTGCGGCCTGAACGTTGTCCCAGATCGTGCGAGTTGGGATTTCTGAAATTGAGACTTTGTCCGGTTTTGGCGGCGCCTGTGGCATCGGTATCGGAATTGTTGTCGTCTCGAAGGTAGTGAAGGAATAACGATTCGGCGAAAGAGGCGAGACCACGTGCGTATTGCCGTCGGCCAGTGTGAGCTGAAACGCGCGGTGTTCTTCATCCTTCACCAGAGTGCCCGAGCGCGCAAATGTCACTCGCGGTTCGTCCGGCTTGGACATGTCGGCCAGCATGATTCCTTGCCAGGTCAATCCTTGCGGCGCGATGTCCTTTACGTAAAGGATGAGGTTCGTCAGGCTCTCATTGAACACTCGCGGTTTGACTTCCAGCGGTACCTGTCTGACGGCCATCTCATATTTCAGATCGCGGAGATGAGCCGCCGCCCGGGGCGCGATCCAGACGTTGAGAGCCGCGTCAGCCGCCCACGCCGGAATAGCCAGGAGCAGCACCGGGAGGAGCAGGCGGTTCATCGAAATACCCGCGGCACGGAACGCGACGGCCTCCGCATCGGACGACATTCTGCCGAATCCTGTCAAAAGGCCTACCAGCAACGCCATCGGAATGGTAAAAGTTAGTACGGGGGGAACGATCGCTACGCAGATCGCCCAAATTTCCGCGGTCGTGGCCGACTGGCGGACAATCACCTCCAACAGCGACCCGATTTCGCGAGTGAAGGCGAGCAACGCGACAAACGTCAATGCCGCCAGGGCGATGAGTGTGGGAAAGAGAATCTCCTTGAAGATATAGCGGTCCAGAGTTTTCATGATAATCAGCCGCGGATTACACGGATTTCAATCTAAGTAATCCGCGCAATCCGCGGTACCATATTTTGCCACTATGCAGCCTATTCTGGTCTCATTTCTGTGGCACATGCACCAGCCGTTCTATAAGGATCCGGTTCGGCAATGCTACGTCATGCCGTGGGCATACTTGCATGGAACGAAGGACTATTTTGGCATGCCTGCCCTCCTTGAAGAATTTCCGCAGGTGCATCAGACTTTCAATCTCGTACCTTCGTTGGTTCTGCAGCTGGAAGAGTATGCCCGAGGCGAGGCGCGTGACGCCCTAGTCGAACTGGCATTCAAGCCGGTGGATCAATTGACGGCCGAGGACCGCAGTCAGGTGATCAAGCAGCTCTTTCCGGTTCCCGTCCGAACCATGCTCCAGCCCTTTCCGCGATATTTCGAGCTGTATGAGCGCCGTAGCGATTCGTCGCGTCACCAGGCTTTCTCGGACCAAGACATTCGCGACATCCAGGTCTGGTGGACTCTCGTGTGGATGGACCAGGACCGCCGCCCTAAAGACCTGGTTGAAAAGGGAAGAGACTTCACTGAAAGCGATAAAATTGCGCTCCGGCGTCTTGCCGGGCAAATCATCAACGACATCATTCCAGAATACCGGCGCATGCAGGAACGCGGCGTCATCGAGATCTCCACGACACCCTTCTATCATCCGATCCTGCCGATTCTGATCGACAGCCGAGTCGACGATCGGAACGTGCCCGTTGTCGTCGAATTACCGTTCGATGCGCGTGAGCAACTGTCGCGCGCTTTGACGTTCATGCGCGACCGGTTTGGGGTGACTCCGCAAGGTCTCTGGCCGTCGGAAGGTTCTGTTTCAAACGACGTGGCGCTGCTGGCCTCTTCAGTGGGTTTTCGGTGGTTGGCGACGGATGAAGGTATTCTGTCAAAGTCGGGAGTCGATCTGAGTTGGGACAACCGGCGGCGCCTGTATCAGCCCTACAAGCGCGCCGACATTACAGTTTTCTTTCGGGACCGCACGCTTTCGGATTTGATCGGTTTTCAGTACATGAACGCGCCCGCTTCCGAGAGCGCGCGAGATTTGATCCGGCGTGTGAAAGAAGTACCGAATGGGTCGCACGTTCTTATAGCACTCGATGGGGAAAATCCCTGGGACTACTATCCGAATAGCGGCCGCGATTTCCTGCGGCGGCTGTTTGAAGGTATCCAAGAGGATTCCTCGCTGGAAGCCGTGACCTTGTCCGAGGCATTGAACCGCCTTCCTGCGCAAAACCTCGATTGGCTTGCGCCAGGATCCTGGGCAAACGCGAATTTCCAGATCTGGATCGGCCATCCGGAAGATCATCTGGCGTGGCGCTGGATCGTGCGCGCCCGCGAGGCTTTGATGCAGCGCAAAGGCCAGGTACCGGAAGAAAACTGGCATCTTGCCTATGAAGAGCTCCTCGTCGCGGAAGGCAGCGATTGGATGTGGTGGTTCGGGAATGATTTCTCCAGCGACGACGATGCCATTTTCGACGCGCTGTTCCGCCAGCACATCGGAAATATCTTTCACTTTATCGGATTGCCCGAACCGGAAGGCCTGAACGAACCCATCAAAAAGAGCCTCGGAGGCCGGAAAACGGCAATGGCGCCTCCGCCTCCCTAAAATGGAAAATGGTCAATGACCATTTTCCATCAGAGGCTACAGCAAATCCTCGATCACCCGAAACAGTTCTTTCCGGGGCAGCGAAGCGGTTGCCGTATGACCCACGCCGTCCTCTTGCCAATAGACAGTAATCTGGCCATCCTTCTCGAACAGCAGGCCCTCGGTCCCGCGGACATCGAGCTGCTCTGGGGCAGTTCCGCCGAATCTCATCTCGCTGGGTTTCTTTTTGGTTTGCGTCGTGGCTTCGTGAAGGACGAAGGCAGCAAAATCCTTTGGAAGAGCAACCTTGGGAAATCTGAAGGATTGCAGGAGGAGATCGGAGCCGCCGGCAAGCTTGAATTTCTGCCGGACAACGGGATAGAACGTCACGTCGGTCCTAAAACCTCCGACGATCGGCATGTTCTTGGCAAATTTGCCATCCGCGATTTCTACCGATTCCCGCTTTCCCTCCGATTGTGAAAGTCCGAGTAACTCGATTCCCGCAGCCTTTTTGGCCTGCTCATAGTCTGATGGCTTGAAGTCCTTGTTTTCGACAAACGTGATGATCGGATTCGAATGCCGCGACGAATCGTAGGGGGTTCCGGGCGGCGGCACCTGTGCGAATACTGCGGCCGAGGCCAGGACTACTAGAAGAAAGGTTGCGATGCGAATCATGGCCCACATTATAATCGACCGGAGAGAAAGACCAGCCGCGGATTAAGCAGATTACCCAGGTGCCGTACGCATCTGCGTAATCCGCGCAATTCGCGGCTCATTAAAGCAATGCAAGGCACAGTGCGCGCGTTGTTCGTGACGCCGGAAAAAAAAGCAAAGCCAGTCTCCCTAAATTCGGTCGAGACGATCGACAGGGGATTCGACGGAGACTTCCATGCCAAGGTGGCAAATCGCCGGCAAATCCTGATAATGTCGGGGAGCGTGCTGGATGATCTCAGGCTCGAGCCGGGCGCGGTATTTGAGAACGTGGTGGTCGACGGTCTGGACGTCATGTCTTTCGCGGAAGGGCAACAGCTCCGGATGGGGGAAGCCTTGCTCGAGGTTACGATCCCATGCGAACCGTGCGGCATGATGGATCGTATTCGATATGGCCTGCAGGAGACGCTGCAAGGCCGGCGTGGTGTGTTCGCCAGGGTGATCACGAAGGGTACGGTTCATGTCGGAGACTCGGTAATCCTATGTCCAAAATCAGTCGCCGAAAATTCACTCGTGTAATTTCCTCTGCGGGTCTCGCCGGGACCGCGCTTTTGGAAAAGATGTTTGCGGAAGTGCAGGATTCTGGTTCTGTCTCGCTGGACAGTATGAGGTCGTTTCTGGACCTTTCCGGAACGAGAGTTCGCGA
>QHXC01000185.1:4230-13630 GCA_003222815.1 Acidobacteriota bacterium
AGACATTTTCCCGCCTTCAAGTCTACGGCATGTCGGTCATCACCGCCCTGACTGCGCAGAACACGATCGGCGTTTCGAGTGTGATGGATGTCCCTCCGGATTTCGTTCTACATCAGCTTGACGCCGTCCTGACCGATATTCCGCCGGACGCGCTCAAAACCGGTATGCTCTTGAACGCCGCAATCATTGAAGTCGTCGCATCGAAAATCAGAGAACACGGCCTCACCAAAGTCGTCGTCGATCCTGTGATGTTTGCGACATCGGGTGCTGAGCTGCTACGTCAGGATGCGGTCCGTGTTCTACAGAGAGTCCTTTTGCCGCTGGCGCTCGTGATTACCCCAAACATCAACGAAGCGCAGGCCCTCACTGGAAAACAGATCCGGACAACCGGCGACATGGAAGAAGCCGCCCTGCACGTCCACGCCATGGGCGCACGGTACGTTCTACTCAAGGGCGGTCACATCGAGGGAGACGCGACCGACGTGCTCTTCGACGGAAAAGAGTTCTCGCACATCTATGCCGACCGCATTCCGGCGCGGGATTGTCACGGAACCGGCTGCGTTCTTTCCGCTGCGATTACAGCGCATCTGGCTCTAGGCAGGTCGGTGAGAGAAGCTGTAGAGCTTGGTAAACAGTTCGTCACCGAAGCTATAAGAAATGGTTTGAGGATCGGCAGGGGACAGCGGCCTTGCGACCCTTTGGGACTGGGGAGATAGTATGGCGCTTCGGATCAATGGCAAAGATATGAACGACGCGGTGATCAAAGCGGATCAATTCGAAATGAAAATCCTCGAGCTTGTTCCGGATCATTTGAAGGCAAACATCAAGGGAATTTCCGGGGAAGCTTTCAACTTCGTGCCCCGCTTTATGTCCATGGTCTATCCGGAGAAGGTCATCGATGCAAGAGACAGGGGCATCATCACCGTCGGATCCGGCAAGACCATCGAGCCCATGATCGAATTTCGCGAGAGACTCCGCATCGAAGCGTTCACCACCATGGAATTACGCTACGCCCGTAAGAAACTGGCTACGATTACGGTGGAGTAGCATGCCGGGTGTAGAGTTTGGACATTTTGACCCGCGTCATCGAGGCGACGTATTCTCCTCCTTTCGAAGGAGGGGTGACGGGGTGGTTGTTTCAAGCAACCGATTATGGACTTAATTACCACTCCGTCTGCGCCCGTGGCTTGGCAGCATTTTCTTAATGGGCTCAGCCACCCCTCCTTCGAAAGCTTCGAAAGGAGGGGAATATGCTGTTGGAAAATGTCCAACTCCGCGCACGCTATCGGGATGCTCCGACGATACAATCGAGCGCCAGGAGATGCCGTTGGCGAAACGCGAGCTTGTCCCAGTCCTGATACTACTAGCTCTGACGCTGCTTTGTTACTCCACCAGTTTCCACGGCCAGTTCGTCTTCGATGACCAGCAGGTTGTTTTGCAGAATTCCCAACTGATGAATATCCGCACGGCAGGCGATGTGATGTCCTTAGGCGCCGGCTGGAGACAGTTACTGCTGATTACCTACGGTCTGAACTATTACTGGGGAGGACTGGACACGTTTGGGTATCATGCGCTCAACGTGGCCTTGCATGCGCTCAATGTTCTCCTCGTCTACTGGATTATCCTGGCGGCAGCAAGAGATTTCGGATTTCGGATTTCGGATTTCGGATTGGGGGGAGAGGCGGGCCATAGAAGGTTTGCCGCTCTTGCGGGGGCGGCGGTGTTCAGCGTGCACACCCTGTTCACGAGCGCGGTGAGCTACATTTCGGGCCGATCATCGGTCTTGTGCGGAACGTTCTATTTTGGGGCAATCCTGCTCTTCTTCAAGGCGCTTGCTGCGCCGCAACGAAGGACCCGCTGTCTTTATTTGCTTTTCGCTGGAGCCGCTGGGTATCTCGCGTGGCAGACGAAGCAGGAAGCGATCACGCTGCCGCTCCTTCTTGCGGGCATATTGTTCCTGCGAAGCGGGAAGAAAGATTGGCGCTGGATTGCTCTTTTGGCGGCCGTTCCCGCGGGACTTATTGTCCTTGCCAGGGACCAGTTGGCGTCAGTCTATGCGGCGGTTTATGCGAACAAAGTTCTTGTATCTGCGGGTTTTGAAAAGGTGTTGCCTCCGGCCATTTATTTCCCAACGTACCTGACGTCGGTCGTCCGTTACTATTTTCCGCGGCTTATCTTTCCCGTCAGCCTGAGTGCCGACCCGCAAATCGCTCCGATCCACCACTGGTATAGTCCGGAATTACTTTTCTCGATCCTGGTGTTGAGTACACTGCCTTGGCTTGCATTGCGCTTTTATAGACGTGAGCCCCTGTTTAGTGTGGGTGTCTTGGCGCTCCTGGTATCGCCGATTGCGGGGTATGCCCTCATTCCGCTCGCGGACGTCGTGCTCGAGCACCGGGCATACATTCCGGGTCTTGGCATCGCATTTCTTTTCGGATGGGCGTTTCAGTGGATCGCTCGGAGCTATTACAACGCGCGTTGGCTGTCGCTCTGCGCGCTGGTGACCGTGTTCGGCGTCATGACCGCGGTGCGAAACACGGTGTGGGCAAATAACATTGCACTCTGGGAAGATGCAGAAGCGAAGGCGCCTGACAAGCCCCGGACGCACTTCAATCTTGGACAGGCGTATCAGCAAGCGGGGCGTTTGCCCGAAGCGATCCGCGAATACGAGCACGCGCTTCGGCTGAAACCCGATATCCACGCGGCCTATTCCAACGTTGCCGCGATTTATCTGGATCAGAACCAGTTCGAGCGAGCAGAAGAGATACTACTCAAAGTCACGTCAGTAGCACCGGACTTCACGGAAGGATTCATCAATCTTGGTGTGCTTTACATTCGCATACAACAGCCCGACAAGGCGCTCCCGCAGTTGAACCGGGCCCTGGCTATCACTCCCGAGGCATTCGCGGCGCATTTCAACAAGGGTGAAGCATTGACGCAAAAAGGCGATTTCAAGGCGGCGCTCGAAAGCTATAAGGAGGCTGTCCACCTGCGGCCGGATATCGATTCGTTCCAGCTCGCGTTGGGAGCGGCGTATTCCAAGGCGGGAGACCGAGCATCCGCGGCCAGAGAGTTTCTGGGGATGACGAGTGGACCACTTGCGGCTGAAGCGGTCCGGAATCTCGGAATACTTTACAGGGATGTCGGCGAGACGAAGAGGGCCATGGAATTTTTCCATCAGGCTGCCAAGATGCGAACGGTCTTTCCGGAGCTGCATCACGATATCGGCATTCTGTATCTTCAAAAACGGATGACGAACGAAGCCATCGAGCAGTTTCGAATAACGCTCCAAGAGCAGCCGGACTACGGGCCCGCGTTTCTGAACCTGGCGGCGGCGTACCAGATGAAGGGAGAGCCTCAGATCGCGAAGCAAACCTTGCAAGCGTATGTGCAGCAGTATGGAAATACCAATTCGCCCTACGTTGCACGAGCTAAGCAGACGTTGGAGCGGCTTGAATGAGCCGCCAATTACGCCAATGACGCGAAATCACCTTCGCGTCATTCGCGGCCAAACTCATTTGATTTGTTTCCGGATTTCCTGGTACTCGGGGAAGCGGCCGGTCTGGAGCTTCGAGAAGACCTGTTTGCCATCGATGCTAACTTCAAAGCGGCCGCCATCGGAGGGAATGAGGACCAGTCGTTGGATTTTGTTTTTTAGCTCGGTGATGAGTTTCTCGGTCAAACTGACCGCTTTGGGTTCGTAGTTTCAGGCCTGACAGTAAATGATTTCGATTTCCATTATTTGCTCTCCTTGATTCCCAGCCACGAGTTTTTCAACTGAAGCTGTGCCGGCGTGGGACGCGAATTCTCATTGATCTGCCACCGCTCTTCCTGAAATTCGGCTGGCACGAGATTGACCGTAACCATGCGCTCCCCCCTCATGACTGTCAGTTTAATTGTTTCGCCGATCGTGTGGGCATGGAGACGATTTCGAAAGTTATCGAAGGTGAGCCGCTCGCCGGCCATGGCGACGAGAATATCGCCTGCATCCAGCCGGGCTCGCTCGGCTGGTGAGTTCGGAAGGACTCGGCGGACTCGCACCTGATTGCCGTCGGCTCGATCAAATTCCAGGCCCGCGTAAATCGATGCGGGTTGCCTCACCACTTCGATCGACAGCCCGGCCTGTTGGAGATAACGGTTGTAGTCCAGCTCCTGGCGGCCCTGGATATTGATCTGATAGAACTCATGAAAATCCGAACCGGCAACAGATTCGACGGCCCCGAGAAACCCGTCTTCCGGAAAGCCGACGCCCTTGTTCGCATAGTTCTCCAACAGGTATCGCATCACGTCATCGAGGCTCTTTTGGTTCTTTGTACGCGCACGAATCTCGAGATCCAAAAGGAAACCGACGATCTCACCCTTCGTGTAATAAGAAATCGTGTTGCTATCTGCGTTGTCGCTCCGCAGCCACGTATTCCAACTTGCTTCCTCCAGGCTCATCAGGCGTCGTCCGGGTGCGTGCTGCACGCCGTCGATTTCGATGCCGAGTTTATTGAGATATTCGGGAGGCATGTAGATGCCGGCCCGCGCCAGGAGAAGATCTCCGTAGTAGCTGGTAATTCCCTCGGAGACCCACAAAAGCCGGGTGTAAACCTCATGCGCGTAGTCGAAGGGTCCAAGTGCCTTCGGGCGGATCCGCTTGGCGTTCCAAAGATGGAAGAACTCGTGGGCCACGGTGGACAGGAACTGTCTGTACGTGGCTTGGCTGACAAAATCGTTCTCGCCCACCGTGATGCGCGTGGAATTCAGATGTTCGAGCCCGCTGGTTCCAGTCTGCGGCTGAACCTTAAATAGGAAGGTGTAGTCCTTGTACGGGAGTTTACCGAAGATCGAAGCAGCGGCGTCCACGATGTCTTTCACGTCGGTTTCCACTTGTGGCGCGCTCATTGAGAGATCGGGCTTGCTGAAAACCAGGTGGTGAGACGCTCCGCCAGTTTCGAATTCGAGTATTTTGAATTCCCCGATAAATGCGGGGGCATCGATAAAGATGTCGTAGTCGGCGGCGTGATACCGGTCGCCTCTTTTCTCTAATCCGGTATACACCTTCCAGCCTCCGGGCACTTTGTATTTGACGGTGTATGGCACATGTTTTTGTCCGAGGACGTACATGAAAGTAGACGGCCCGTCCAGGTCAGCCATCTGATCGGTCAGCAGGGTCGAAAAGACCTGATACCGCACCGTGACGTCGTCGTTAGCTGGCTTCGCGACCCGCCACGTCTGCTTGTCCGTCTGCTCCCACCTTAAAGGCTGGCCGCGGCCGTTTGCGGCGCGGAAATCCTGAACGTTCTTTGCGTAGTCGCGGATCGTATATGCGCCGGGCGACCATGCGGGCATCGAGACCGAGACCGCAGTTTCGCGAATCCCTTTGATCGACATTTCGAGCTCGTAAAGATGCGAGACCGGATTTCGGATCGTGACGATGTATTCGATGTCGACACCACGCGCGGAAATCTGGTTTTCGGCGTAAATGGGCTGCGCCTGGAGGAGCGCTGGAAGGAGCACTAGAACCACGAGTAAGAGGGATTGCGGATTTCGGATTGCGGATTTCGGATTTAGGAACCAGCATGAATCTGCATGTCTCCGCAATCCGAAATCCGCAATCCGAAATCCGCAATTTCTCACATTCCCTCCCGCGAATTCTGAATCAATTTCTTCGCCTTTCGGATGATCGTCTTTTCCTGCGGATAGCTGGCATTGAGGATCGCTTGATCGATGGGAAACCATTCCACGCGATCCACTTCACGATCATGCTGCGAACTATCACCACTGGTATACCTCAATAGATAAAAGGTGACGATCTTAAAAACGCGCGCTGGCGGCTTCTCCCACTTGGCCACGTAGGAGTATTTGATCGTGTCGATTTTGGCTACGATCTTTCCGGATAGTCCCGTCTCTTCGCGCGCCTCCCGTTCTGCCGCGCGCTGGGGAGCCTCTCCAGGCTCGATCAAGCCTTTGGGGAGCGCCCATGCTTTACGGTCACGCGGTTGAATGAGTGCAACTTCGGTTAGGATCTCTGTCGTTCTGTAAACGACGCATCCTGCGGAAATCTCTCGCCTCGACATCGCGTGAAAATATTACAATATGCCGTGCCGCGGAGGCGCGGCATGGCCAGTCTACCATCTCTGGTTGGCGCTCATACCATCCTGGGAGCGCAGGGAGTGTCCAGCATGCATTTATTCACACTCGATGATTTCAAGGTCTTCGATATCAGCGGCTTCAACGAACGCATGGCTGCCATTCTGACCCGAATCCGGCCCAAACTGACCTCCATCGGCGAAGAGTTGGCGCCCAAAGTGAGCCTTTTGGTGGATTGTCCTTTATACGTCCACGTGGCGAAGCATGCGCGCCGTACCGTCAATCCTCCCGATGACACGTGGGCCGCATTCGGCGCCAGTCCACGCGGATACAAGAAGGACGTGCATTTCAAGGTCGCCGTCTCGCGGCACTGTGTCCGGTTCCTGTTCGAAGCCGGCCCCGAGTATTATGCAAAATCGGATTGGGCCCACGGATGGCATCGAGAGTTCAAAGATCTGGCGGAGGGCCTGAAAGGGAGCAAAGACCTCGCATCGTTCAAAGACGAGCACGATGAGGATCCTGCTGCCCGCCTTGCCGCTCTTGCACCGGCCGATCTGAAGAAACTCGTAGATGAATTGGTCCGACGAAGGGATGGCCAGTTCGTGTTAGGAAGGCGTATCGATGCCGTCGAATTTGCTGGCTTGAAACCAAAGCAGGTCGAGAAAATCGCGCTCGATACGTTCAGGCCGTTGTCGCCGTTGTTTCAAATCCACGAAGCGCGCATGTTGGCGTAACTCGCGGCCGCCAATGTCGCGAATTACGCGAATGCGCTTTCAGGCAGCCGGGCGCTCGTTATCATGGACCGCGCTCAGAGCGCCGTACAGAGGAGGAATAGTAAATAATGACTGTGGATTTAGAGAAAATCATCAAAGCGGATCAGGATCATCTCGTTCACCCTCTATTTCATCCCAACGATCAGAAGGAGCCCTTCGTCTGGGTTAAGGGTGAAGGCGCCAGGCTGCACACGGCCGACGGCCGTGAATTCATTGACGGCCTCGCGTGTCTCTGGAACGTCACACTCGGGCATGGCCGCAAGGAACTGACGCAGGCGGCGGTCAGGCAAATGGAGCAAGTTGCTTTCGTGTCCTCTTACGCGGGCAACACGAATATTCCGGCTGTGCAGTTGGCCGAAAAACTGTCGTCACTTTGCTATCCATCGTTTAATCACTTTTTCTTTGCGTCAGGCGGCGGAGAGGCGAACGACAGTGCTATTAAGACCGCCCGCTTCTTCTGGAACAGTCAAGGACGACGGGAGAAGGTGAAGATTATTGGGCGCGAGTACGGTTATCACGGTGTGACCATGGGAGCCATGAGCGCGACTGGCCTTCCCGCTTACTGGCCGATGTTTGGCGGGAAATTGCCGGGCTTCGTGCATATTGCGTCACCGTATCCATACCGATTTGTTTCCGAGAACGGATCCGTGAGCCAGGGTCGCGCAGCTGCCGACCTTCTGGAGGCGGCGATCTTGCAGGAAGGCGCGGACACGGTTGCAGCGTTTATCGCCGAGCCCGTGCAGGGTGCCGGCGGGCTGATCGTTCCGCAGGACGACTACTTTCCTCGAATTCGCGAGATATGCAACAAATATGACGTGCTGTTCATAGCCGACGAGGTCATCACCGGATTCGGCCGCACCGGACGCTGGTTCGGACTTGAGCATTGGAAAGTCGAGCCGGATATGATTTCCTTCGCGAAAGGCATCACGTCCGGTTATCTGCCGCTGGGGGGCATCGGTCTTTCCGATCGTGTGTACCGAGCCCTGGCTGAAGCTCCACCGGATCGCCGCTGGATGCACGCGTTCACGTATTCGGCTCATCCGACATGTTGTGCGGTCGGCCTGGCAACTCTGGACATCCTGGAGCGCGAAGGGCTGATCGAAGAGGCAGGCCGGAAAGGGAAGAAGCTTCTCGGCGGCTTGCAGCAACTGGCAACGCTGGAGACCGTAGGCGATGTGCGCGGGCTTGGGCTCATGTGTGGCGTCGAGTTTGTCGAAGACAAGGCAAGCAAAAAGCCTTTTCCGAGTTCCCAGAAATTCGGTGCGCGAGTTCAAAAAGAGTGCTACCGCCGCGGACTGGTCAGCCGCATCCAGGGTGACATCTATATGCTCGCTCCCCCGTTCGTCGTTTCCGATGCGGATATTGATCGCAGCGTGAACATCCTGGGGGAGGCGATTCCCGCCGCGGCAAAATGAAAAATGGAAAATCGTCAATGACCAATGAACGATTTCAAATAATCAATAGTTAAATTTCACAATGACAAATGAAACATTTGAAATTTGTCCTTGATCATTTTGGCATCTGCTATGACCATCTGGAATCGTTCATTGGTCATTGATTATTTTTCATTATTCATTTGTTGAGGCCGCGAGCCGTCCTTACCGAGGCCGTGACTATTCGTGAGAGTTCGCGGTTTTCCGCGAGAAGCGCGACAATTTTGTCCGGCGGAAACAGCGAACTTTGTTGAATCATTTGAAGCCACACCGCCGTTTCATTGAGTTCCTTCAGGACGACCCCCAATTTGTGTGTGAAATCTGATCGGCTCTCCGCTCCCCGAGCCTCGCCGTAGTTCGCCGCAGTCGCAGTTCCGGATCGCAGGACCTGTAGGGAAATATGGCGCCCCTGTGGCGTTCTGGGTAACTTCGACGAAAGGTCGATGATCGCCGAGGCGAAGGAGATCAAACGTTTTTCTAACTCATCAGCCGTAAATGCCTTTGTCATCATGCCCGGCTGTCCATGCACGAACGTTTCCAAAAATAACAAATGAAAAATGGTCAATGACCAATGAACGATTCTAAATGATCAATGGCCAATGACCATTGACCAATGACCAATGACCGTGTGAAATCGTTCATTGGTCATTGATCATTTTCATTTTTGCTTTGTCCGCAATTTCGCGTCGATATATTGCCGGTGGCTAAGGCCCATTGCTGCGGAGATGGCGCGGAGTTGTTCGAGTTCGGCATGCGTGAGTCCGCCGTCGGCGGTGGCAACGGCGAAGAGAAGATCCAGGAGACGGAGGCGTTCCTGGAAGTTGGCGCTCGCCGTATATTCGGAGATGAGGCGGGCGCGGTCCAGTCCCCGGACGGACTCCTCCTCGATGGTGGCAATTAACACTTCCAGGTCCTCCGCTTCAAAACTTCCGTGAAACTGGAGCTGGCGCCGAATCTCCTCCAGTTCTCGCGGATCGATCTCTCCATCGGCCTGGGCAATGAGTCCCATCAAACCACCCAGCAGGCACAGCCGATACATTTCGGGCGTAATCTGGTCGGTCCCGATGCGCCGGCGCAACTTAAAAAAGATCCTGTTGCGTAGGAATTCGTCCAGATCCA